>JBGAWU010000319.1:242-3545 GCA_044227425.1 Methyloglobulus sp. | reverse complement strand
GTTTGCCCAAACATTAGCCAAAGAACCTGCCCCGCCGGAACACTTTATCTTCCATTTCGCATCAGGAAGTGCAGAGCTTCTGGCGGACAGCAAAGACGGGATCGAAAAAGCAAAATTAGCTATTCAATCACGTAACTCCTGCGACATCAGCGTTATCGGCCATAGCGATACCGTAGGCACCAACCAAATCAATGAAGGGATTTCCCTTAAACGCGCAGATTCCGTCATTACCGCTTTAGTCGCTTTAGGTATCGATAGAAATTGTATCGATAGACGGTATTACGGTGAAAACGACCTTGCCAAACCGACAGCCGATAATGTCGATGAACCGCTAAACCGGCGCGTGGAAATCGAAATCCGGTAATTGTTTGTGCAAGAATCGAAACCACCAGAACCCGATTCCCCAGCACTGCCCTACTTTTCCAAACTTAACGGCAAGTCTCGAACCATTCTCTGCGGAAGTATAATAACCCTAGTATTTTTGGCCCTTGGAATAAGCTATCCGTCCGCAGTCAATCGAATTAACAATGCAACCACCGACTTTCAAATTGGCCTGTTACCGGCAGCGCAACTGCCCCCAACACCGTTAATCGTCGAAGTCGACGAACAGAGCCTCGCTTCGTACGGGCAATGGCCTTGGCCGCGGTATCAAGTGGCTCGGTTATTAGCGGCTATTCGGCAAGCGGGAGCCGCTGCCGTGGGTGTTGATGCGGTTTTCGCCGAACCCGACAGAACATCGCCAGTGGCAATACAACAAGCCATGAAGCGCGATTTAAACCAAGCGTTGCCGTTAACGTACATCGACCCATCGTTCTGGAATTACGACGCCATTCTCGGAAAGACGTTAACCAACGGGCCGTTTGTCCTCAGTTATTTCTTTAGCTTTGACAAAGGAAACTCTCCATCTAACCCTTGCCTGCCCAAATCCGCCAGCGGCGCATTTATTTCAACTGACGGCAATAAAGAATTCGACCAGTTACACCATGCCGCCGACGTTATCTGTAACGTATTACCGATACAGGAAAGCGCCCACGCCAGCGGTTTTATCAATTCTTCTCCCGATAGTGACGGCATTTACCGAAGGACGCCGTTATTGATTGAATATAAAGGCCGTCTTTACCCGAGTTTAGCACTACAGACATTTTTATCAGCCCATAAACTCGACAATTACCTGCTTTCTTCAACCGATAGCGGCTTGGCTTTACAAGCGGGTAAATTGATAGTCCCTCTCGATAAATCGGCAAACTTGTTGATTAAATTTCCGACTAAAGGACAACAGTTTACAAAAATTTCTGCTGCCGATGTACTCTCAGGCAATTTTGCCCAGGATTTTTTTAAAGATAAGATTGTTTTTATCGGTTTTTCGGCGGCAGGGTTGCACGAATACCGTCCAACTCCCTATTCCCCGCAATTTCTCGGCGTTGAGTTCCATGCCACCATCGTTGACAATTTCATTCGTCGGGATTTTTTACAGCGCCCTGAAAACAGCCAGACCATTGAACTCGTTGCCGCTGCAATTCTGTCACTGGCGTTATTTATCGGCTTAGCCGGTGCGGGCCTAGCTAGCTCGATTTCAATCCCGTGTTTATTGGCCGTTTTATTAATTGCCAGTTCCCAATTTGTGTTACTTAAGTCCGGCACCGTGATTTCGCCCGCACTCCCGGCCATTATGGTCTTAGTCTCGTTCTTAATGCTGGCCTTGTTGAAATATATCGGCGAATACCTTCGCGCCAAACAAATGGCCTTGCTCGTCGCCCGAACCCAGGAAGGCATTATCGGCAGTTTTTGCTCGATGTCCGAGTACCGGGATCCGGAGACCGGTGCGCATATCAAACGTACGCAGGCATATATCAAAGTACTCGCACAACATTTACAACAACACCCCCAATTCAAGGAGGTGCTCGACAACGATACGATTGAACTGTTATTTAAAGCGGCACCGCTTCACGACATCGGCAAAATCGGTATCCGCGACCACATTTTGCTTAAAAACGACCGTCTGGACGATAAGGAATTTCTCGTCATGAAATCCCATCCCCAAATCGGCGCCGATATTATTAAATCGGTGGCCGCCCAAATCGGCTGGAACCCTTTCATGCAGGTCGCCTACCAAATATGCCTATATCATCAGGAAAAATGGGATGGCAGCGGCTATCCCCAAGGCTTGTCTGGAGAAAACATCCCGTTAGCCGCCCGCTTTATGGCATTGGCCGATGTTTACGATGCCCTGATCAGCAAACGTGTGTATAAACCGGCTTTTTCGCATCAGAAAGCAGTTGCAATGATTATTGAAGGTAAGGGCAAACATTTCGACCCATTATTAATCGAAGGTTTTGCAGAAATCCACGAGCAATTTAAAACCATTGCATTATCTTTTTTGGATAGCGAAGAACAACGTTTGACTTTATTGGCCAATAACCAATAATCCGACTTACCTCCACAAATGATAAATAAATAACCATCGAATCTAATGGTATGGCCTTATGATGAATTCAGCTTCATTTTGATTTTTCTGGGATAACCTTAACAATTATCGAATAAAAACCAATATCTTTCCTTATTTTTTGTATAATCCGACAATTTCCCGCTTGTTAATTTGGCATGCAGCCTACTTTTAAAACCATCGGCATTCTTGGAAAGCCCAGCGATCCCAGCATCGCAACCACGCTAAACATCCTGGTGGGCTATTTGAAGCAACACTATGCCATTATCATTGATGACGAAAGCGTTACCGCCATAGAAGGCATTTACGTTGAATCCAGACCGGTCGAACAACTTGGCGCAAGTTGCGACTTAGTTATCGCAATTGGTGGTGACGGCACTTTTTTATCCGCCGCAAGGGTTACAGCGGACTATGACACGCCAGTAGTTGGCGTCAATTTGGGACGGTTAGGCTTTTTGGTGGACATTTCGCCCAATGAACTGCCAGGCAAATTACATCGAATGTTACAAGGCCGGTATGTTGAGGAAAAGCGCAATTTGTTACAAGCAAAAGTCATCAGGGACGCGCGGATTATCCATGAAGAAACGGCGGTCAACGAAGTGGCAATTCATCGTTGGGTAACGCCAAGCATGATAGAAATTGTGACTAAAATCAATAATGTATTTTTAAACTCGCAACGTTCGGACGGCCTGATTGTCTCCACACCGACAGGGTCAACCGCGTACTCCCTGTCGGCTGGCGGCCCCATACTCCATCCTGCGCTCAATGCATTGGTTTTGGTTCCCCTTAACCCGCATACGCTATCCAACCGTCCCATCGTTATCGACGATGCGGCTGAAATCGAAATCAGCTTTTGTCAA
>JBGAWU010000319.1:0-232 GCA_044227425.1 Methyloglobulus sp. | reverse complement strand
CAAATCAATGCTTTAGTTACTTGCGACCATATCGAAATTCCCGACGTACGAATTAGTGATAAAATTGTTATCAAAAAATACCCTAAACCGGTGCGTATCCTGCACCCCGAAGGCCATGATTTTTTCCAGATCCTTAGGACAAAACTAAACTGGAGCGGCGGTTATCCCGATTAATCGAGATGCTAGTAAACCTGAACATTATTGATCTGGCTGTCGTCAAATCACTTTACCT
>JBGAWU010000318.1:3241-3554 GCA_044227425.1 Methyloglobulus sp. | reverse complement strand
AACCCAGTCGTATAGCTTCATGGCGAAACGACAAGGGAAGGAATTCCTAGAGAAACAACTTGGACAGCTCCAGAACGCAGAAGACGGCAGCGCCACCCAGCTCGAACAAATGCGGCAAGCAATTGACCAGCTAATTCAAGGCGAGTTTGTCATGGGCGAATATCATTATTCGCTCATGATCTTTGGTGAATCCGTTGAAAAGGTTCGCCGAAACACAACATCGGCGATGACGATTATTCAGGATCGGGGGTTTCTGGCCGCCCTGGTGGCGACGGCAACGGATGCAGCATTTTACGCGCAATTGCCGTGCAAT
>JBGAWU010000318.1:0-3231 GCA_044227425.1 Methyloglobulus sp. | reverse complement strand
GCGTGTAGCAGGTCTAACGAGCAAGAATTTCGCCGGCTTATCCAGCTTTCACAATTTCCGCGCGGGTAAACGCGACGGAAACCCGTGGGGACAGGCCGTTATGATATGCAAAACGCCATCAGGACAACCGTTGTATCTCAATTTTCATTACTCAAAAGGCGATGAGGATTCTTACGATAAAAAGGTGCTTGGCAATACCCGCATCATCGGGCAGTCCGGTGCAGGTAAAACCGTTTTAATGAATGCACTGTTATTGCAATCACAGAAGTACAAATCCAAAGCGCCACTTGGTTTTACGTCGGTCTTTTTCGATAAAGACGAAGGCGCGAAGCTTTGTATCAAGGCTATCGGCGGCAAATACCTATCCATCAAAAACGGGTTGCCGACAGGCTTTAACCCGTTTCAAATGGAAAAGAGCGAAGCAAACATTCTGTTTTTGGAAAAACTCGTTCGTGTACTGGTATCGGGCGAAGGCCAGCGGGTTACGACATCAGACGAACTACGAATTAGCCAAGCTGTTCGCACCGTTATGAATATGCCTGTCGGGCTTCGCCGTTTATCAACAGTTATTCAAAACATGACTGAAGGAACTGATAAGGAAGACCGCGAGAACAGCATTGTAAAACGGCTTTCACGTTGGTGTTATGACGATGGCAACGGCCGACAAGGACCGTTCGCCTGGGTGTTAGATTGTCCGACCGATGAAATTAATTTCACCACGCATACGAATTACGGATTTGACGGCACTCACTTTCTGGATAATGCCGATGTTCGCACACCGATTTCAATGTATTTGCTGCATCGAATGGAATCGGTCATTGATGGCCGCCGCTTTATTTACTGGATGGATGAGGCGTGGAAATGGGTTGATGATGAGGCCTTCTCGGAATTTGCCGGCAACAAGCAGCTTACGATCCGCAAGCAAAATGGCTTCGGCGTATTTGCAACACAAATGCCCAGTAGCTTACTAAATTCAAAAATCGCTTCAGCCCTGGTGCAACAGGTGGCGACGGAAATTTATTTGCCGAATCCAAAGGCCGATTTTAATGAGTACGTCAATGGCTTCAAGGTATCCGAAGCCGAATTCGATATTATCAGAAACATGGGCGAGGAAAGCCGGATGTTCCTGATTAAACAAGGTCATCAATCGATGATTGGCCGCCTCGATCTTGCCGGCTTCGATGATGAGCTGGCAATCCTATCCGGTAGTGTCGATAACGTCGAACTGCTCGATACGATCACCGCTGAAGTCGGCGATGATCCAAATGTTTGGCTCCCTGCATTCCACGAACGCCGTAAGGCTCGCGTGGCGTCCTCTAAATCGAAGTAATGAGGTAATTTTATGAAAAAAACTATTATTTGTGTGGCAATTTCGGCATTATTTGCATCAACAACGCAAGCTCAGGAAGCGGTTATCGATGTCGCCGCAATTGAACAGGCCGCGCAACAAGTCGCGGCCTGGGGTGAGCAGCACGGCCAAATGATCGAACAAATCACAGCAATGGGAAACCAGCTTGCACAATTAAAGCAAACCTATGACAGCCTCAACGGCAATCGGAATCTTGGCACGATCATGAACAACCCGGCGCTACGAAACTACCTGCCGCAAGATTGGCAAAAGGTTTATGACGGCGTGAAACAGGGCGGTTATGCCGGCCTAACAGGTACGGCGAAAACGATGTACAAACAAGTTTACGATGGCTGTAAACACATTGCGGCTGACGACGAACGCCTAGCGTGCGAGGCGTCGGCCGTGAAAGGTGCACAAGATAAGGGGTTTGCAATGGATGCGTACGACAAGGCGCAGGGTCGTATGGATCAAATCGACCAACTTATGGCGAAAGTCAATGATACTCAAGACCCGAAAGCCATTGCCGAACTGCAAGCCCGGATCGCGACCGAACAGGCAAACATTCAGAACGAGCAAACCAAGTTACAAATGTACGCAATGGTAGCGGAAGCAGAAGATAAGATGCAGCAACAGAATAAACGCGAAATGAATGCCAGAACCTGGGCGGCCAAAAAAGGCATTTCCGCCGAACCAATCACTTTTAACAATCCATAGAAAGCGGTTTGCCTACCGCCATAGAAACATAAGGAGCTTCGATCATGAATAGAACAGCAATATTTTTATTGGCGGTAGGTATGTTGTCAGTAATGGCAGGATGCAAGGAGGAAAAAACGGATACTTCAGCAGCGGATACACCGAAAGATTCAACGTCGCAAGCTGTACAAGTCGTGGAAGCAGTGCAAACCGTTGACTGGTACAAAGCGCATGACGCAGAGCGTCATAGCATGTTAGCTAAGTGCCGCAATAATCCTGGCCAGATTGGTGCGACACCTAATTGCATAAACGCAAGTCGAGCCGACGCATCCAGTGTATGGGCCGCAAGAGGGGGCGCTATTAAAGTAGCGCCCTTGACAGCCGCCGACCTCAAGCAGCATAAATAGGACATCTATATGGACCCGATGGTTTTTCAGTTTATTGGCGATACCGTCAAAAACGCAACCGATGTATTTGTTACGCCGGCCGCGACTAATTTGATGACCGCCTTACAGTTAGTAGCCTTAACAGGCGTCACACTGTATATCACACTTACTGGCTATGCGATTGCTACCGGCGCGGTGGAGTCTTCATTTTGGACGTTCGTTAAGCAGTGCATCAAAATCAGCATTATTGCTGTGTTCGCGTTGACAGTAGACGGTTATGTCGATGGCATAATGGCGGCATTCGAAGGATTGGAAACCGGGTTATCGGATGCTATGGCCACTGCTGGAGCGCCGACGGGTTCTGTCTATGAAACTCTTGATACTTCACTTGGAAAGGGCATTGCAATTGTCGAGCAATGTTTTCAAAAAGCCGACGAAGCGGGTTTTAACATAGGCTCGGCGTTGGGCTGGTTTGCCGCTGGTGTTACCGTAGCGATAGGCACAATATTGGTTTCAATGATCGGCGGAGCCGTTATTATCGTAGCGAAGTTCGCAGTTGCGGTCATGTTCGCTCTGGGGCCGATATTCGTAATGAGCTTAATGTTCCCCATAACGGCCAAATTCTTTGATAGCTGGTTTGCACAGGTGATGAATTACACGCTCACAGTCGTCATCACCGCAATAGTCATGACGTTTGCAATGACAGCCTATGATACTTTTGTGGCCGCCGCCGACTTTTCTGGTAGTGGCGACAGTAACCCAATGTTTGCCGCAATGCAGATCGGCGCTCTAACTGGCGTT
>JBGAWU010000317.1:0-3573 GCA_044227425.1 Methyloglobulus sp. | reverse complement strand
CCAGATGGTTGGCAAATTGTGTCGCCATGATTTCAACGCCAGCCATCCGTCCGCTTTGTTTGCCGGTTAACGGTGTTTGAAAATAATCCTTTTGCCCCGGCAGTTTGTGGCGGTTCGCTTTGCCGATGAAAACGGCTTTACCCTTCAGGTTTCCAATTTTGCCTTCATAAACATCGCTGTACGATTCCATCCTTAGCATTTTCGGTGGGCCGTAAAAATCCAGATAACGGCTGTCTTCACCGCAGATAATATCGTCGATACGGTAGGCCAGCCCCTGCTTCTTGTTTGAAGCCATAGGCGCATTACCTAGGCCTTCCCTGCATATCCTTCGTTGGAGCGACAACCATTCCGAAACAGGGGAGCTTGGTTTTAGTCCGGCCGGTAGCGATTGGGTACGGTTTAAATAGTGGAACCATGCCAAAACCGGAAGCGTAGGCTTTTCCGAATGTTTATCGATAAAAGTCCATACTTCCCGGACGATTGGGTTTTCAGCATCGTTCGGCAGGACAAAAGGCGCATGGCCCAGTACGGACGCTTGGATTAAACGGTTAGGGTGGACGATCCGGGAAGCGATCAGGGTTTCATTTAACGCTTCTTCATCAGGGGTATCGGTTTGTATGGGTGGGTCTTTGTGGCTTGTCGAACACTCTTCCCTTGCGTCGTTTTGGGTTTGCAAACAATCCGTTACTAAAACATTACCAGCGGACTGGATGGCTTCTGCGAAGGCCGGATCGTACGCGGGTTGTTCCGCGATGAATTGGAGGTCGAAAACGATAAGCGCGGCTCCCTGGCGTTGTAATTCTTTAACCAGTTGGGCATGGTATTTTCGCCATTCCGGGTAGTTCCAACCTACATTGAGGTATTTATCAGAAGTCTCGTCCATCGCCACGACAACTACTTCCTGGGGCGGACTGCGTTTGCCGCGGATTTTAAATAAAGTATCCAAACCCAGCGATGTTTCCATGTCCGTCAGGGAGTTAATCAGGCAGCCCGACGTTAACGCCGTAATTGCGATTGAAAGTCCTCGAAAAAAGCGGTTAATCTTCATTCCGGTTTAAACAATGTCCGCAAAGCCCGACCATCAATGCAAAGGGATGAACGTGGGCTACGGGCCGTATTTTTTCGGCAACTTCTTTACGATTTTGTACGATTTGTCTTCGATAAGAAGGTATCCGCCGAAAACAAGCTGGCGGAGCAATTTACAAACCATTTCCCGTCCGGCGCCGATCATATTCGCCAATTCTTCTTGGGATTTGATATTGTCGATAACCAGGACGCCGCCTTCATCCCGTCCCAATTGCTTGAGCTTCCGCACCAGCCGTTGATAAACCCCGGACAACGCCATCGCTTGGACTTCATCGGTCAGTTGCAGGACTTTTTCGGCCATCGCTTTCAACAAAATAGGCATCACTTCGGGATATTGGTACATCCAGGCCGTAAAATCTGATTGTATAATGACGGCGCAAGTCGTTTTTTCCAACGCCAAAATGGACGCAGAACGCGGCGCATCCGTCAGCAACGCCAATTCGCCGAAGTAAGAACCGGATTCCTGGGTTTGCAACACGAAATCGTTTTCTTCATCACTCACATAAATCCGCACTTTCCCTGAAAGGATAATATGTAACGAGTGCGACAATTCGCCCTGGCGCAGGATAACTGCGTTTTTGGGAAAATTGATCGTCCTGGCCTTACTGGACAGCGCCGACAATACATCATCCGTCAGCGCTGCAAAGAACGGGATTTTTTTTAAACCCAGGAAAACGTCTTGTTGCATGGTTTAGTCTATATGGATGGTTTGATATTGTTTAACGTAGTAAAAGGGAGTTTCATGCAAAGAAACACTAAGCTTATTGAATAATAACCAATTAACTACCAACAAGTTGTTCCTTTTAAATTATGGGTTGATTTTATACCTGTAGCTGTAACTTTTATTATTTTGGGATTACCAATGCAACATGCGTAAGCCCCGGCAACTCCAGGAGAAGGCGGTTTTGGTAGATCAAAATCAACTAGTTTCATTGCCTTATCATTTGTGAGATTGTTGTTACCGCATTCATTATTATTTCCAGAACCCATCCATGCTTTTGTTAGTTTAGGACAGTCGCAATAAAAAGCGCTCAGTTTGGCGCCTGTAGCAGAAAATGCTTTAAATTTATATCGTTTGTTTGTTGTCGATTGAGTAACTGAATATCCCCAGTAATAACCAACACCCCCAATAGCTATATATAAAACAAAGGTTAAAAATAACTCTTTAAACTTATTTTGTACGGGTACAGGTAAGTCTGTCATATTATTCTCCTTAATTAGACATATTATTTAAGTGGTTTAATATTTCAAAGGTTTGTCCGTTATATTGGCTTTCGATTTCTTGTATTACTTCAATGTTTTTGCCTTTAAAACTACCGAATAAAGCAGTAACAATAAATAATAAAAAACCAATTACAGTAATTCTTCTATAATTAGAATTATTAAACACAATAGTTTCAGCTAGGTAATTAAAAAAAACATGTATGATCATAATTTTATCCTATATTTATTTAAAAATTTAAAGTTATTCGACCAAAAAATGTCCTTCCTGGAATAAAAAGACTGGAATTTAAAAAAGTATTTGTCTCATCACCTCTCAAATCTTCAAATCGAAATTTTTTATTAAATAAATTTTTTGCTTCTATACTTACAATACCTTTCCTTTTTGGTAGTCTGAAGCCCATTGATGCATCAAGCAAGAAAAAACCACTAGATTCAGATATTTTAGTAAAAGAATCTAAATTATCTAAACTCTGATTTACATAGGTTGCAGTAACTTTTCCAAATAAACCAGAAGTATCGAAATACCTAAGATCTAAGGGCAATATATGTGTGGAAAGAATTTTTGGTGAATTGCCGACTATATACTGATGTTTTTTTACAAAATTGTAATGTGTTGAAATTGACAAATTATCTAATGGAAACCAATTTACATATATTTTTAATGAGTCTTTAATAAAGTCTAAAGAGTTGCTATTGTCATTAACTACTTCCTTACGTGAGATTTCAATGCCGCTAAACAGATGTTCTGGCAAATGTTGGTCAAGCGCTCCTCCGTAATAAGTAAAACTTGTATCGATAATATCATCGAAAAACTGGTTAAATCCTGCTACTTGTGTTGGCTCTAATGTCTGAAATGATGTTACTGGTCTTTGGATTCCCTTTATAAAAGCGAATCTTAATTTAGTATTTTTATCTAAATCATACAAAATCCCAAATTTAGGAAAGAATTTTGTTTTTGGAAAATTCGGCATTTTAATGCCGTTTTCTTCGTTATCGTAATAATCATAAGTTAATCCCAACGTCCCAATTAATTTTTGTGGATACTTTATATTTAAATAAGCATATTCCCTGTGGCCTTTCCTATTAATATCGATTGGTATTGTATTTGGGTTTAATGGTTCAGTCATATACTGATTCAATGAATAAATGCTTGTGCCAATAAATAAATTAAAATTATCATGGTTTTTTATATATTGTGCTTCATAACTATTAGTATTGTCTTTGCTATTTTTAATGGTTTTAGGCTGTTCTGCTTCGTTATCA
>JBGAWU010000316.1:0-3589 GCA_044227425.1 Methyloglobulus sp. | reverse complement strand
CGGTGTTCTACAGCGAACCGCTACAGCCGGTCGTGCTGCTCGGCGGCGCGTTCGTTCTCGCCGGCAACGCCATCAACGTGTGGGCCGAGAAGCGCCGGCGCTAGTTTTGCGGTTGTTGCAGTTTTGCCAGATAAGGTTGCCTAACCTTATCGATTAAGCGCTGCATAGCGTTATCCGGTTCAAGCAGGTTCGAAAATACGGGCAATAGCCGGTAACGCAAATCGCGGAGACGGTTTTGCTGGATGTCCAAATCAAGCACAGCCAGAAATTTACCGTGGCTTCCGGCATTCGTTACGCATGTTTTACCGCTTCTGTTTTCAACCCATATCGGGGTCGGGATTGCGTCATGGGTGTGGCCGCCTAATATGACATCGATACCCGTTACCTTGGACGCCAATTTAAGATCGACAGCCATGCCGTTATGGGACAGGAGCACCACGGTGTCGGCTTTTTTTTGTGTCCTAACCTCGTTTACGGTTTGTTGCAATCGCTGTTCCTGAATCCCGAATTGCCAATCCGGAACCCAGCGTTTCGGGTTGGCGATAGGGGTGTAGGGATAGGCTTGGCCTATAATTGCGATTCGGATGTTGTTGAAAGACTCAATGACATAAGGCTTGAAGACCAAATCCGATTCAGGATCCGATGAAAACTGGGCTTCTTGGGTCAAAACAATGTTTTGGGCAATAAAGTCGCCATTGAATTGTTTGAGATTATCGATTACCTTCTCAGCGCCGTAAGTAAATTCCCAGTGACCGACCATCGCATCGACACCCAGCAGGTTGCAGGCCGAAATCATATCCGCACCCTGGGTCCATAGTGATGTTGCCGAACCTTGCCAAGTGTCTCCACCATCGAGCAGCAGTAGATTGCCATGTGAAGACGAATTTCTTAGCTGTTTGATTAAGGTGGCTAAATGCGCAAAACCACCCATTTTTCCATAAACCGTCGCTGCTTCGGTAAAATCCAGATGGGTAAATGCATAGGCTTCCTTTGAGCCGGGCTTAACGCCAAAAAAATTCAGGAATGCTTGTCCAGTCAAGTGCGGAGGTCGATTATTCGTAGAACCAGTACCGATATTGGTCGAGGGTTCCCGGTAATACATCGGCAATAATTGGGCATGACAGTCGGTGAAATGCAGTAATGTGACATTGCCAAACTCGGTTGCCGGATAAAGTGTTTCGGGGATGGAAGACAAACATGACGTCAAGCCGGGGGTAAGCCCTAACCAGCCGAGATATTGCAAAAATTGTCGTCGTTTCATGTCGATGCTTTATAAATATCCGGGGTTGGCAGCTTAAAGATGTAACTGGATAAAAAGCTGGAGCTTACCTGTGCTCCCGTTGGTTTCCTTAGTGATAAAAATAGTGTTAGCAAACAGAATTGTTAAGTAATAAAACTGAAACTTGTATTTTGCTACAATGAACTCATCGTTTTTTTTCGGAAGAATCCATTGACGCTTATTAATTGAAACCAACGTTGGTCCTAATCATAACGAATTCCACACTGTTTATTCCAGCGCGATGTTTGATTCTATTCTTGTCCTGATTGAGCGGCGTTTATCACTTGTTTTGATAGGCATTTTTATTTTCCGAGCCGGTTATTTGGGTATCAGCGGTTTGGACTTGATCGGGGATGAAAGTTATTATTGGGATTGGTCGCGCCGATTGGACTGGTGCTATTACAGTAAACCGCCGATGGTGGCCTGGCTGGTCGCGCTGTCAACAGCTATAGGCGGTAATAACGAGGTTGCCGTACGGATACCGGCCGTTATTTTGGGAACTGTAGCGCTGTACTATTTATTCGCCGCTGCACGGGAATTTTATTCCTCGAAAGTGGGAGCTTTAGCGGTATTGTTGATGCTGGCGACGCCGTTTAATGTGTTAGCCAACTTTCTCATGACAATCGACGCACCGCTGGTTTGCTTTTGGGTGATGAGCCTTTATTATTTGGGCAAGGCTTTGTTCGATAACGCCCCTAACGCCTGGCTTTGGGCTGGAATGGCAACGGGCGCGGCCTTGCTTAGTAAACAGGTGGCGGTACTGATTCCGTTGATGTTGATTGTTTTTTTGATAATCCAGCCAAACCGTCGTCGTTGGTTTAGGCATGGGTTGATGCTGTATTTACTTCCCATCATTATCAGCCTGATTCCTATTGTCTGGTGGAACCAACAGCATGACTGGGTTATGTTTGGACACAGCAAAAGTCATTTTGGAATCAACACGCCGATGGCGCAGGACTCGCGTTTCCAGGATGCGGCAGCATTCTCGGCTTATCAATTGCTGCTGGCTACGCCGATAATTTTGGGCTTAATTTTATGGACGACGTTGAAAAAGGCCGTCCATTTTTCCCGGTTACGCCCGGAAGAACAGTTTCTTCTGCTCATGGGACCGATGCTATTATTGGGTATTATGGCGCTGAGCCTACTACAAAAAGTGCAAGGCAATTGGTCGATGCCTTTTTATTTCAGCGGGATCATTTTACTCAGCGGTCAACAAGTTACCGAAGGTGAATGGAAAAAGCCGCTAAAAATGGGGGTGGCGCTGGGTTATTTGATGGTCTTGCTTACCTACGCGTTGCCAGTGGCGATCCAACCATTGAAATTGCAAAATACGCCGTTTGATCCTATTTCGCGATTCAGAAGCTGGCATGAATTAGCCGGGTCAGTCGAAAACATACGGGAAAAAATACGGGTTGGGAATGAAGAAATAGTGTTGATAACGCTAGGTCACCGATTTTTAACCAGCGAATTGGCGTTTTATTTACCGGATCATCCCCACGTTTATCGTTTTGAAGGAAGCGGACAGGTTACCTCGCAATATGAAGTATGGGACGGCCCTGGAAAATTGCAAAATACCTCGGCGTTAATTGTGGCCGATATGGGTATGTCGGCCATTCCCGTTGCGTTAATATCCGCATTTGAATTGTTTCGTCCGGTTGGTACTTTTGCCGACCCGGTCAATATAAATAAGCATTATTTTGTTTATAAGGGCGAAACCTTAAAACACTGGCCTAAACCTCGGCCTATCGCCGGAACTGTAGAATGACGCTTTCAAGTTTAAAACTTCATCAACGTGAAATATTGATACTGATTGGGCTGGTATTCATTACGACCCCGATTTTCTGGTTGACCGACATCGATGGGCAGGCGGCGGCGTTTTTTTATCGGCCTTATGGCGGTGAAGGCGACTGGCCGATGCAAAACTGGTGGCTTTGGTTATGGTTGTACCGTTTTGCCCCCGTCTTATCTGTTGCCACCTTAATGGGGGCGCTACTAATTATTGCAATGAGTTATTTTTTGCCCAGGTTTATTACATGGCGAAGACCGGCACTGTATATTTTTATGGTGATCGCGTTGGGTCCGGGGTTGGTGATTAATTTTGTTTTTAAGGATCATTGGGGGCGACCAAGACCGGTGCATATCGGCGAGTTCGGAGGTAAATATAACTACATTCCGCCTTTGCAGAAAGGAAATACCGAAGATAAATCCTTTCCTTGCGGCCATTGTACGGTCGGGTACATGTTTTTCGCCCTGTATTTCCTGTCGCGGAAACGGAAGTCCTTGTATTTTATGCTGACGCTTTTCTTTGCC
>JBGAWU010000315.1:0-3599 GCA_044227425.1 Methyloglobulus sp. | reverse complement strand
TGGCTGATCAGGTTGCCGTGGCACCTTAAAAATAGAAGCCGGAATATTAAGTTCAACCGTTCCCAGGAGGCCTTGGTCGCTGGGCTGGTTGGCTCGGCGGAAGGTAAATGGGAACACGCGGAAAGGGTCCTGATTAAACACGCGTCGCATAGTGGGGCGCCTTTGATCCATTATCTGACCGCAGCGAAAGCAGCCCAATCCAGGGGGGCATACGATAAGCGCGACGAATACCTAAAAAAAGCGGCTTCTCAAGCACCGGGTTCGGACGTGGCGATCGGTTTGACCCAGGCGGAACTGCACTTTTCAGCGAACCAGTTCGATAAGGCACTAGAAACACTGACAAAATTGCATTCTATTGATTCCACGCATGCCAGCGTGTTGAAACTCATGCACCAAACGTATCAAAATTTGGGTGATTGGCAAGGTTTGCGTAAGCTTTTGCCGTCTTTAAATAAAAATAAGATTTTGATGGAAGAAGACATCAAAAAACTAGAAATCGAGGCCTTCGGCGGATTACTCAAACAGACGATAAAGCAAGGCACGATTAATGAGCTTAGGCTGTTGTGGACGGAAATACCCAACCACATTAAAAAGAACCCCGTAGTTGCGGCGGTTTATTTCGCTGCGATGATAGACGCTGGCTTAAGTGGCGAGATAGAGAACGAATTGGTAGACGTGCTGACGATTAATTGGGATGAAACCTTGCTATTGTTATTCGGAAGCTTGAGGTCGGGCGATGTGTTTAAACAATTGGGAATTGCCGAAGACTGGTACCCACACCACAGGGACAATGTCGTGCTGCTTACGATTCTCGGTAAGTTAAGCCTTAAATGTCAGGATTACGTTAAATCAGAAGATTATCTCAATAATAGCATCGCTATCGATCCAACCGTGCAAGCCTATCGTTTGTTAGGTGAATTGTATACCGTCCAAGGCGACGAACATAAAGCCAACCAGTGTTATAAACAAGGTTTGGAACTTGCCTCAAGTGGCGTTATCAGCCAAGTCGACGAAACGGTTTTAAATCAGTAATTCGTTGGATATCTCTTGATTGGGATCAAATCGCCGAAAACTGCTCTTGGTTATAGTAGCAGCTGGATTAAACGATAAGAGAGTTGCGGTGAAGTAGTTGTTTTACTTCAGTCAAGTAAGTTGTGTCATAAATTGATTGAAGAGGCACTCGCGGCGATGAAAAAATAAATCTTTTCAAGAGTAAGTGAGCCTGGTTTCTTGCTATTCCATTTAGGCTGGTTTCCTTAACCGAGATAGAAAACTTCAAAATATGAGGGTTACCGGTTCGGTAAAAAGCGTTCCTGAACCGAAAGCCATAACCCTCATACAAAAACAACTTAGTTTATAAGTTTGCATCCGGTTTGATGCCGGTTATTCCTTCCGCTACCCGCTCCGACAGCGCAGAGATTGTTGCAACCGGGTTCGCCCCGACAGCGGTCGGCAATAGTGCGCCGTCGGCAACATACAACCCTTGATAACCGAAAACTTGGCCGAAAGTATCCAGTTTAGCGCTAGTGACGCCTTTACTCGGGTCGTCGGCAATCCGACAACCGCCGAGGGCATGGACGGTAATGTTATTTTTCGCATACCAGTTGGGCAGAGGGATGAAAGCCTTGGCTTTCGACCACGTTTTAAAGCGTTCGCCGATTTCCAATATTTTGTTGTACAAAGACATATTCTCTTGATAAGGCCATTTAATGTTGAGATAGCCCTTATTGCTTAAGAGCATGGTGCCGTTGCTGTTGTCGAGTCCCATGCAAAGCAGCACACTACTGTAAAACGAGGGGTCGCCCTGGAGCAGCGAGTTGAGGACGTAGCCGATTTCACCGGTGGTGTTCCCGCTAATGATATTCATGAGCCAAAGTTTGGCGGTTTTGAAGAAAGCCTGCAAGTGCGACCTTGCGGGTAAAGCATTGATATACCATGCTGCAAAATTAGGATAACTGGCGTCCTCAAGAATGAAGGCGTGTTCGCGGGTGAAGTTTTTAAACAGGTTGAAATCGGTCTTTTGGGTAATGACCGGACCGTAATTGGGATTGATCGGTTTTTCGCCCTCGATGACAAAGGACAGAAAATCTCCGTTGCCGGAGAAATGTTGGCCTAAATTTTGGTTGATATTCGGCAAGGTTTTGTAGATATCACGGCAGCGCAGCAACAGCTCGGTGCTGCCCAATGCCCCAGCAGACACAACGACACGGCGGGTGAGGGCGGTACACTCGGCCTTTCCGTTGTTTAAGTCGAGCCAATAGACTTTGTAGCCAAATTCACCGTTTGCTTCCGAACTATCGTTACCGTTTTCGTCAATCGGCACGATCTTTTGCGCGAGTACTTCGGTTTTTATAGTCGCTTTATAGCGCGTTTCGGCAACGTGTAGATAGTTGAGATCCAAGGTGTTTTTGGAATGTGTATTGCAACCGACATCGCACTCCCCACAATAGACGCATGAAGTTTGCACCGCACCGTAACGGTTTTTGTCCTGCAAGCCGATATCTAGCGGCTTTTCGAAATCGTTGCCGAAAAACACATTGATGTCCACTAAGGCTGAATCCCGTTGTTCCGACTCCGCAAATTCCTTAAACCGCTGGGTGCGGATGATCCTGCGAGGGTCGTCGTCCCCCTGGTGCGCTGGAATCGGCCTGGCGCCAAGCACGGTTTTGCTGACTTCATAATACGGCTGTAAAACCGGTTTTTTACAGGTCTCAGGCCAGTTGTCGTCGAATACCTCATCGGGCGGTTGCAAAAAAACATTGGCGTAGATTAAAGAGCCGCCGCCTAAACCGGCACAGACCAGTGCATCGATGTGTTCGAAGTTCCGTACATCGAACATTCCGTGGCTTTCTTGTTTTTCGGCGATTGTTTTTGGTTTATCCCGGCCTTCTTCCGCTGAAACATTCCAGAAATTATTGGCAAAATCATGCGGCGAACGCGGAAAGGAACCCATTGGGTAGCGTTTGCCACGTTCCAGAAGTAATATTTCGCCCGGCCATTTTTTTGCCAGTCGGCAGGCGTTAATCGATCCGCCGAATCCGCTGCCGATTACAATTGCCTGGTAATCATACTTGATAGCCATTTTATCTCTCCCTACAGATGGTGTTGTTCTTGTTATGTACCCGTGAATTTATAGTTTAAATGACATGCTTGGCGTAGGAATCCCACAATTCACCCAGGAAAAACTTGCCGAATTTGCCGATGGTCATGACTTTGTCGGCAGCGTCATCGGCGTTGATGACTCGCATTGTGGAGACCAGGCGGATCAAATCGACGACATCCAACGTCAGTACGCCCGCGCCAACCACGGGGCCGGTTTTGTCGGTGCCTTTGTGCAGTTGGGTATACAGGGTGGTGGTTTCCGGCCACAGTTCCAGGGTGTGGCCTTCGCGCACTTCCTTCCGTCCTGCCAGATAATAAGCTTCGCCGTTATGTTCGAAGGCCAGTTCGTACACCATGAGCTTGAGTGTGGTGTCGTTGGTCGGGTTGAACAGGTCGCCGGTGTTGGTGTAGTCGCCACTGCCGTCAAGTCTGTGCACGACGCCACGGTCGCTGCGTACGACGCTCGGGTCGGAGGTCAGGTGAAACTCAACGAGAAA
>JBGAWU010000314.1:0-3630 GCA_044227425.1 Methyloglobulus sp. | reverse complement strand
AGGGCGCGTTTGTGAGTTAGTGACTGCATGTTTCCTCCAAAAGCATTTTATGCAGAAGATTGACGTTAGTGATATCATAATTTTATATAGATGTCAATACATTGACCGCATGTCAAATAGTATTGGAAAAAACAATAATGATGCTTAATAGACAAACAACCACCAAGAAGACTTAAAGCAATAGGTGTAACCAAAGATAACAAAACATCCAAAGTGGATGTGGGGTTAGATTGAAGGGTCAAGCATCATGGTGAAATAAAACAGTACGCTATTAAAGCCAACTGCACCTGCTTGAACCGGTAGATGACTTATACCGAAATTTGCTGGTGCATAATCACCATAAAAACAAAACACAAACGCAGCCAAAATTAACGACTCAGATACCCAAAAATATTCTATTACTCAGTAAACTATGGAAGCGGACATGGTTTTATTGGCAATCCAGCCGATACGCTGGCTGCCCCGTCATTAGGCTGAGCCTACCCTCGACTCAAAAGGCGGCTAGATGTTTTTACTGTGTGTCGGCTTAGTTTCATACGACGGAAAACGCTTCGTTATTCCGCCGTATGGCAAACCTGAGAATGAGCGTGTAAATGTTATCGATTAAATTTATCGGGAAAAATTTGCCGCCGCAAACTCCCAATTTACCAGCGCCCAGAACGCTTCGAGGTAAGCAGGGCGGGCATTGCGGTAGTCAATGTAATAGGCGTGTTCCCAAACGTCACAGGTCAACAACGGTTTGTGTCCATCGGTTAACGGGCAGCCAGCATTGCTGGTGCTGACCAATGCCAATTTCCCTTCCGGTGTTTTTACCAGCCAGGCCCAGCCGGAACCGAAGGTTGTTGCTGCGCATTTGGTGAAGGCTTCCTTAAATGCGGCAAACGAACCGAATTCTGCGTTAATAGCCTCGGCCAATGCCCCTGATGCTTCGCCGCCGCCGTTCGGTGACAAGCTGTTCCAGTAGAATGTGTGGTTCCATACTTGCGCTGCATTATTGAAAATACCGCCGGATGATTTCACGACGATTTCTTCCAAGGTCAAACCTTCAAACTCTGTGCCGGGTACTAGGTTATTCAGGTTGGTGACATAGGCTTGATGATGTTTGCCGTAGTGGTATTCGAGTGTTTCTTCGGAAATATGTGGAACCAGTTTATTTTTTTCGTAAGGAAGTGGTGGTAATTCAAAAGCCATGTTATCTCCTTTATTTAAATTAAAAAATATAGATATTACCCTTGAGGGAAATGCTAATCTCCGGGCATTTTACTACAGATAATGAAACCAAAATCCGCTTGCCGGTAAACACAGTGTTTAAATAAAAAGCTTAAATTGAAAGTACCCAACGGCGATTTTTACCGCTGCCATATTGTCATGGCGTTTTTTTAAGATGGTAATTTACTCAACTTTAATTTGAGAGATCAGTTAATATAAATCCAACTTTTTATTTAACTTACATATCAAAATGAGTATCAAATCAGACAAATGGATTCGCCGGATGGCGCAGCAACACGGTATGATCGAGCCTTTCGAGACCGGACAAATACGGCATTCGGATAAAGGCAAGGTTATTTCGTTCGGCACATCAAGCTACGGATACGACGTGCGTTGTTCCGATGAGTTCAAAATTTTTACCAATATCAACTCGGCGATAGTCGATCCAAAAAATTTCGACCCGAGCAGCTTTGTGGATATCAAAGCCGATGTCTGCATTATTCCGCCTAATTCGTTTGCGTTAGCGCGTACGGTCGAATACTTCAGGATTCCGCGCGATGTGTTGACCGTCTGTTTGGGCAAATCGACTTATGCCCGTTGCGGGATTATCGTTAATGTCACGCCTTTGGAGCCCGAATGGGAAGGCCACGTTACTTTGGAATTTTCCAATACCACCAATCTTCCGGCTAAAATTTACGCAAACGAAGGGGTGGCACAAATGCTGTTTTTCGGCAGCGATGAAGTTTGTGAAACATCCTATAAAGACAGGGGCGGTAAATATCAGGGCCAAACCGGTGTGACCTTACCAAAAGCCTGATTTTTCTCAATAGTTACCAAACAATGAAACCTTCTCCATTCGATCCCTTGCGGTTCTTTAAAAGCGCCTGTTTGTTTGAAGCGTCCCTTATTGCGGTTGCAATGGTTTTAGGTTGGATAGCCGATATAAATCCATTTGCCGATTTTTACTTTTCAGAAGCTGCGCTTTTTTACGGAATGCTCGGAACTGCACCGTTGTTTTTGCTGTTCTTGTTTTTACAGCAACTTAGCGCCGACTCTGTTGCCAGTATCAGGCGCTTGCTGATGGAAACGTTGGCGCCAGGACTGCAGCGGTGTAATTGGGCTGATTTATTCGTGTTGGCGGCCATTGCGGGGTTATCGGAAGAACTTTTGTTCCGTGGCGTTTTGCAACCCTGGTTTGAATCCGTATGGGGTGTAAAAGCCGGGTTGATAGGAAGCAACCTGATTTTTGGGCTAGTCCACGCCATTACGCCGTTGTATACGGTATTAGCCGCCGTGGTTGGTATTTATCTCGGCCTGTCGATGGATTACGGCGGAGAGCGGAATTTATTGATTCCCGTGATTATTCATGGACTCTACGATTTTCTGGCTTTTTTGGTGATTATGCGAAGCTATCGCCAAAGCCGGAACGCCCGAAACAGTTAGCGTTTCTTTGCTTCGGGTTGTGCGATTAAGAATCGATTTAAAGTATTTGGCTTTTGCATTACCATTTTAGGCGCTTCCTGTTTTTTATTGTTTTGATATTGATATGCCCGTTCAACCACCTTCTACAAAGCCGGATTTTTCCCAATTAAAAAGACTGCGCACTGCCTTGGCGGTTTGCCAGGGTACACGGTTATTGCTGATATTGCAGCACGAAGCCGAATCGACCATTACGCACGACCAGTCCAAACGGGTCACTTTTTTAACGGAACTTTTTTCCCGTATCCATCGAGAGTTGTTCCAGCACTGGAAAGAGCAAGCGACCGTCAGCCATCGTCCCGGCTGGATGAAAGATACCTCCAAGCGTAAACAATCCAGGAAAGTGATCGCCCAACTGGTTTTAGACGACAATAACCACGATACGGCTATTTTCGACAAGAACGGGTTTGTGATCAGTTATGACAACATCGCCGAACGGTTAGCCAATTTTTACGGCACAATGAGAACGATCCGTCCTTTTGACTATGGCAACCGGATTACGCTTGATTTATTTATAGCGGTCCTCGGCAAACTGCCTGCGTTTAAAAGCGTTTACGAACAAAGTATCGATTTTCGGCGGCTGGATTGGGAAGACGCCGTTGCACTGCACAATGAGAAAAGCACCGCTACGGAATTAGTCAAGGCGTTTGCCCATGCCCTTGACTCTAGTCGCTGTAGAAGTTTGCGGAATCTGCCGAACAGCTACGGCGTGTGGCCGGAAAACCGCCGGTTCCTATCGGGTATCCCTTTTTTATCCCATACCCCGCCCGGCGGGATTGAATGTGTCGTGGCCATAAACGGCGGTCTCGTGCCGGTTGCGGCTATCTCCGACGAGTTATTCAATTCGGGTAAGCACTTTGCCGACTATTCTTCAATTGCCGCCAGTCAGTTTATTGGTTATCTTCCCGGCACCGAGAGTTTACGTGTGTCCGGTAAGCGGGA
>JBGAWU010000313.1:0-3666 GCA_044227425.1 Methyloglobulus sp. | reverse complement strand
TGACAGACTTCTCAACAGGTTGAAATAATCTTCGGAGACTTTGGTATCCGATATTTTAAGTTCCTTGATCCTATTACAGGCATTGATGACTGTTGTATGATCTCGGCCACCAAATGCATTCCCAATATCGGGTAGACTGAGCGAAGTTAATTCCCTCGCTAAAGACATCGCGATTTGCCTAGGTCGAGTAATTGCCTGCCTTCGTGTTTTTGCTGATAAATCGCTAACACGGATTTTGTAATATTCCGCGACAGTCTTTTGGATATTGTTGATATCCACCAATTTATCGCGCATAGATATCAAATCGTGTAACGCTTCCTTAGTGAATTCTATGTTGATTTCTTTGCCGGTGAATTGGGCGTTTGCAATGACCCGCCTTAGTGCGCCTTCTAAATCACGAACATTTGAGGGTATCCTTTTGGCGATAAACACAGCGACGTCTTGATGAAGGTCAACATTAGCCATCGCTGCCTTTTTCATAAGAATGGCGGCCCTAGTTTCCATATCAGGCGGTTCAATAGTAACAGGCAAGCCGCTACTAAACCTTGATTTCAACCGTTCTGCCAAGTTATTTATTTCTTTTGGATATTTATCTGAAGTTAAAACCACTTGGTGTTTTTTTTCTAGCAAGGTGTTAAAGGTATGGAAAAACTCTTCCTGTGACCGTTCTTTACTGGCGAAGAATTGTATATCGTCGATCAACAATACATCGAGACTTCGATAATAATCCTTGAAGACATCGATCGTATTCTGTTGTAAAGCCTTTACCATGTCTTGGACAAATTTTTCCGAATGGACATAGACAATACTTAAAGTAGGTTTCTTCTCTAGGATTGCATTACCAATGGCATGCATGAGATGGGTTTTTCCTAAGCCAGAACTTCCGTAAATAAGAAGGGGGTTATAGGCTCTTCCAACGTTTTCAGAAACCTGTAATGAAGCGGCCTTAGCAAGTTGGTTTGATTTGCCTTCGACAAAGTTTTCAAAGGTATAGGCTTTATTCAGAAAGCTGGGACCCGTCTTTTTTAGTTCGGCTCGTTTGACGGGCTTTGTTGCATATGCGGGCAATGTTGAGACCTTGGAACCTATTTCTAATACCAAGTCCAGGGTCCCGTTCGAAAACTCATTAATAAGCTCTTCAATTTTTTGAAAGAACCGTTCTTTTACCCAATCCATGACAAAGCGATTAGGTGCAAGTAATTTTAATTGTCCCTCTACCTCAATTGCCTGCAAGGGTCTTATCCATGTATTGAATTCCGAGCTGGAAATTTCGTTTTCCAATTTGGTTAAGCAATTATTCCAAATGAAACTCATTTATTCTGTATGTTTGGGTTATTTTAGTTTGACAGGGGTGCTTGAAAGGTACTATACAGGATAAAGTTCAGGGCTCACAGAATTGACATACCCATACATATAATTTATGATTCGAAGGCTTTTTTATCCGTTTTTATCGATTATATCCAGATTAGGTCATTTAAATGAAAAGAACATATCAACCCAGTAAAATTAAACGCGTAAGGACTCATGGCTTTCGCGCCCGAATGGCGACGGTCGGTGGCCGCAAAGTTCTAAATGCCCGTCGCGCTAAAGGAAGAATGAAATTAATAGTTGTGTGAACTTGGCGAAATTCGATTTCCCCGCTGAGTTAAGGCTAAAAAAAGCTGTTGAGTTTAAGAAAGTTTTTTTAAATCCGATAAAGTCAACGGATAAATATTTTACGATTTTAGCTACAGAAACGACATGTGGTCACCCTAGGATAGGTCTAGCCATAGCAAAAAAAATTATAAAAAAGGCAGTACACAGAAATGTGATTAAGAGAACTGTCAGGGAAAGCTTCAGGTTGCAACGACAAATTATGGGTAGTATCGATATTGTCGTATTGGTACGAAAAGAAGCGATAGATGCACCAATTGATGTATTAAGAACATCGTTAAGCAGGCATTGGCTAAAATTGGTGAGAAAATGCGTACCTTGCTGATAGCGACAATACGATTTTATAAATATTTTATTAGTCCTGTTCTAGGCAATAATTGCCGGTTCTATCCGAGTTGTTCTACATACGCCATGGAAGCCCTTCAATCGCATGGCGTGATTAAAGGTTCCTATCTAACGTCTAAAAGATTGTTGAAGTGCCATCCATTTCACGAAGGTGGCATTGATCCAGTTCCGGAAAAATTTGGTAATAATAAGAATGGATAATATACGTTTTGTACTCATCGTCGCATTTGCAATGATCCTATTGCTGTTATGGCAAGCGTGGCAAATTGATTACGGCCCTAAACCTGCCATCTCGCAAGTTGAAAATTCAGCGGTTGATGTAAAGGAAGATCTTCCTGCAAACGCTAAAATGCCAGATCAAGCGCAATCCTCCGACCAACAGAAAGATGCACCGGTATTACCTGTATCGGCATCTGTACCAATCATCACCGTAAAAACAGACGTTCTCGCCCTTGAAATAGATTTGCTGGGCGGTACGGTCCAAAACTTGGATTTACTGGATTATCCTGTAGAAAAGGATAATACCGTCGTCAATGCTCTAAGGAAACTTGTCGGTTTGCCCGCCGCCGAGAAAAACCATAATCCGGTACGGTTGTTTAATAGCAGCCCTGAAAAGATGTTTTTGGCGCAAAGCGGGTTGATTTCTGTCAGCGGTTCCTCTGCCGGTGCGGATCATCACACTATTTTTACAAGTAAAGAAACCAAGTACGAAATGCCTCAAGGCCAGGACGTATTAACTGTTCCCATAACCTGGACCGATAATAACGGATTGGAAATTACTAAAAACTTTACCTTCAAGCGTGGTAGTTACGAAATTACACTAAGTCAGAATATTAAAAACAACACAGGGAAAGAATGGTCGGGAAGGCAGTACAGCCAATTGCTGAGGGTTCCTTTCAAAGAAAACCAAGGAAATATGCTGACGGCCGGCATGAGAGCCTACGACGGCGGTGTAATTTATACCGAAAAAGATAAATATAAAAAGATTAATTTTGATGATATGGCTGAAGATAATTTGGATGTCGCCACCAAAGGTGGATGGACAGCCATGATTCAGCATTATTTTGCGTCCGCCTGGATACCTCCTGCCGACCAGGAGAACCACTTTTATACGAAACACCTTCAGGATGAACGTTACGTTATCGGATCTTATTCGCCGCCTGTAACGGTAGCCAACAATGCGGAAGTACAGTTAGTTTCGCGTCTGTTTTCAGGGCCAAAGATTCAGCCGGTCATGGAGCAAATTGCGCCAGGCTTAGAATTGACCGTCGATTACAGTGTGTTAACTTTTATTGGGAAACCCATATATTGGCTGTTGAATAAAATTCACGGATTCACCTTGAATTGGGGCTTTGCTATTATTGGCGTAACTTTATGTATTAAACTGTTGATGTTCCCATTGACCCAGGCCAGTTTTATCTCGATGGCCAAAATGCGGAAAATTCAACCGCGACTGAAAGAATTGCAAGAACGTTTTTCTGATGACAGGCAACGCTTCAATACCGAAATGATGGCCTTGTACAAAAAGGAAAAGGTCAATCCATTAGGTGGATGCTTACCGATACTGATACAAATTCCGGTATTCATGTCTTTATACTGGGTGTTAAGTGAAACTGTGGAATTCCGGCAAGCGCCTTTTATGCTATGGATACAAGATTTATCGGTCAT
>JBGAWU010000312.1:0-3678 GCA_044227425.1 Methyloglobulus sp. | reverse complement strand
AACCGAATCCGCCGCCACTTGAAGAACCGCCGGAGCTTGAACCCGAACTTGAACCGCCGCCTTTGCTCGGCCCGCAGTTACCGAAAGTACCGGTATCTTTTCCGTTTAATAAATTCCGGAAATTTTCCGCCCTGGAATAATTAATTTTGATATATTCCGTGACCAAAGGCTCCAATTGCTCGACAACTTGCTCCGTTGCCTGCTGCTTCTCTTTGTACTCTTTTATTTTGCCGACCGGCGCCACGAGGATGACATTGCCAGACTCGAACTTCTCAAGTCCTTTCGTCATCATAATGAAATCTAATGCTTCGTCCCAAGGCACATCGTCCATTTTTAATGTGATGGTCCCGGTCACTTCGTCACCGGCTACAACATTCTGCCCCGTGAATTCGGCCAAAATTGCAATGACGCTCCGAATATCGATATCCTGAAAGTTTAACGACAACCTGTCGCCTTTGTATTTTTCGCGCTTGCTTTCAAGCACTTCCTTTTCTTCAGCAGTTAGCGGCCTGAATTCCACCGTCAATAAACCTTCCGATTGGAAGAGCGAATAGTCGTATAAACTATTTTGCATCCCTGCAGTAATGGTGGTTTCCCGGCTTGAGGATGTCGATGTTATGGTTTTTACCGGCGTTGCAAATTCAGAAACATCCAGGCGTTTCGATAGATTTTCAGGCAAGCGGGTGTTGACGAAGCTGATGACAACATTTCCGCCCTCTTCCCGTGTATTTACGATAGTATCGGGATTTGCCAACGATACTAATATCCGGCCTTCACCGTTATCTCCCCGCTTAAAGTCGATTCCTCTAATCCCTTGCTCTGGTATAAGCCCTGCCGCTACGGAGGATGGTGTGGACTTCCTTATATACGGCCTGCTTACGACGGGCTTGGCTGAAGCCGTACGGGCATTCGACAGGGACAACAGCACTTTATTGCCTTCGATTTTGGTATCGAAAGTCGTTGTTTCGATCAGGTTAACCACGACCCGGACACGATCCGCCGCTTCCGCGACATAGATACTGCTTACCGCACCTTGGTTGATAGGATACATTTTTTTGTCGAGTCCGTTGGCAACACCTGGAAAATCAAGGGCGATACGCGCCGGATTGTCTGTTTGAAACACCTTCGGCGCAATGGCCGACCCGTTTAATTCCAATTGCACTTGAAGCTTGTCGCCGCCTGCAGAAGCGACATCAATGCCGGTAATGGCGAGACCCTCGGCCTTAACTGAAGCAACCTGGAATATAAACAACAACACGCTAAGACTGACGTAAGCTATCCTCATTTGCGTCAATGTATTCCACATACCCATACCCTGTTTATTATTCATTGTTACCCTCAAAATCACTCGGTCAAAACTAATGAAGTTTGTTGCTCTCGCCACGAACCCGGTTTATCGGGAACAATCTCCATTAGTTCAATTTTATCTTTAAGAATGCGGATAATTTTGCCGTAATTCTTTCCCATATAGTTACCTACCTGCACACGGTAAATGGTTTTGTCGCCTGCTTTAATGAGTCCCCATAGGTTGGATTTCATCACCACAGTGCCGACCATCCGCAAACTATCCAATGGAAATGCTTCCAGCTCTTCTTTGCGCCTGGATGTATCCGGCCTGATCCCGTTGCCGATTGCAACCGAGGTTTCTTCAGCCTCCTCGGATTCGCTTGTCGATTTGAACGGATCCCGCAAACCTTCAGGTTTAAAAACAAACGGCTCGACGGGTTTTATTTCCGGCAAAGGCTCAATAGTCCCTTTGGGCCTGGCTTTGACATCCGCAATGAATTTTTGCAAATCGGACAAATCGTCGTTACTGCAAGCCGAAAGTGCAAACAATATTAATAGCGAGAAAACCAATGTCCCGATTTTTTTAGCATCGACGGAAAAGCGTCTATTAATGGACATTATTATCTACCCCCTCTCTTTTTCTTATCGCCGGGAGCTTTTGTGCTTGCTATTTTTTCGTTATAGGTCTTTACGATTGCATCCATTACCATCGTATTTTCATCGCTGCCCTTTACGTTCACTGGGGTAATTTTTACGTCATGTACGGTAACAATCCGTGGCAACGCCGCCAACCCACTGACAAAAAGGCTCAGTTCCTCATATTTCCCGACTACCTGAATGGTAATGGGCAGTTCGGAATAAAATTCTTTCGGGATCGGAGCACCCGGCTTGAACAACCTAAATTCCAACCCGCTTGCCAAACCTGTTTGGGAAATATCGATTAATAAGCTTGCGACTTCTTCTTCCGTCGGCATCTGCTTGATCATAATCGCAAGCGAGGTTTCTATTTGCGCCAGTTGATCCCGGTAATCTTGAAGGTTTGCTGATTTTTTTTGCTTTCCTTCAAATTCAGTTTTTAAATCAAGCTCTTTTTTCTCCAAGCTTTGCAATTCATCTATCTGCCCTAACGTGTCGAGGTATACCCCAGCACCAGCCACCAGTAAACACGCGATCGCAATGACCAAGGCTTTAACAGGCGTCGGCCACGTTCCCGACGCATTAATATCCCAATTAATTTCCGACAGGTTCATGGTTTAAGCCCTTTCTCGGGTTCGGTTGTTTTTTTGCCAAGCTGTGCGCGAAGCGTAAAATCGCTGTTCTGTTCGACGTCGGTTTTTCCCGGCGACTTAATTACATCAAGTTTCGGCGATTGCAGCCAAGAAGATGCTTCAACCGCCCGCATAAACGCCGAAACCCGGGCATTCGATTGGGTTTTACCTTCAAACAGAAGGGCAGGCCCGGTTTGGGTAAACTTAGTCAAGAAAACACCGTCCGGCGTTGTCCGTGGAAGCTCATCAAACAAATGGACAATTTCGGGCCGGCTCTCTTGTAAGCGCTGGACAAGGTCGATTTTTGCCAGTAGTTTGCTTTTTTTCTCGCCAATGGCTTTGACTTCAACAATCTTTGCATCCACCTTAACGATTTCGTCTTGCAACAACTTATTCCTTTGCCCCTGGTAGTCCTTCAATCCCTGAATGTACAGATGTACCAAGCCCAAAATAAGTACTGTCGTCAAGGCACTTAACCCTAACATTGACAAAAACTCCTTTTTCTTTTGCTGGCGTAACTCCTCACGCCATGGCAGTAAATTGACTTTTGCCATTAGTCGAAGCTCCTTAACGCCAGTCCGCAAGCCAGCATCAATGCCGGGGCGTCGGCACTTAAGGTTTGGGGTTTCACTTTATTTGAAAGTGCCATACTGATAAAAGGATTGGCAATATACGCCGTAATGCCTAAATTTTGTTCCACCATGCTGTCAATACCAGGAATGGCAGCACAACCTCCGGCCAAGACAATACCGTCAACACTTCTGTTGGCGCTGGAAGAGATAAAGAACTGCATCGACCTCGAAATTTGCTGCACCATTGCCTTTTTGAAAGGTTCCAGGACATCGTTGTTATAACTTTCAGGCAGGCCGCCCCGTTTCTTCGCCAAACCGGCTTCTTCGTATGAAAAACCGTAACGCCGCTGAATTTCTTCAGTGAGTTGTTTTCCACCAAAACCTTGTTCCCGGGTATAAACGGTATGCCCATTATGGACGATATTCAACGTTGCCATGGTTGCACCGACATCTGCGACCGCATACGTTTTCCCTTCAGTAGCCCCTTCAAGCTGGTCGGTGAGCAGGACAAACGCATTTTCGATTGCAAACGCTTCGACATCTACAATTTT
>JBGAWU010000311.1:0-3682 GCA_044227425.1 Methyloglobulus sp. | reverse complement strand
TGGCTTCCTGGATCGCCAATGCCAAAACTTTGCTGTAGAGCGCTTCCTTGCTACGGAAATAATAATTGACAGACGCCACATTAACATTCGCCCTGGCGCAAATCTCCCGCACTGTTGTAGCCCGGAAGCCGTTCTCGGCAAAGACTTCGATTGCGGTATGCAGCAACCGCTCAAATGTTGTATCGCTTAATGTTGTTGTCATCCGTAATCGATCACTTGTATTAAACAGTTGTTTAAAATAATCGTATAATTTAATCTGATTAAAGGCAAGATATTTTTAAAACGGCTTGACAGAAGCTTTTGCAAGTGAATTGAACACTATCCGAACTTATATTAGGTATGTGATAATATTCGATTAGTTGACTAAACTTTTGATGACAGTGATCACCCCGTGGGACATCGATAATGGACGATAACAAAAAGAAAGCGTTAGGCGCTGCGCTGATGCAGATTGAAAAGCAATTTGGCAAAGGCTCTGTTATGCGCATGGGCGATGTCGCCGCTTCCCGCGATATTGACGTAGTGTCTACGGGTTCGTTGGGTTTGGATATCGCTTTGGGTTGTGGTGGCTTGCCCCGTGGCCGGGTAGTGGAAATTTACGGCCCGGAATCGTCCGGCAAGACGACATTGACGTTGCAGGTGATCGCGGAAATGCAGAAATTGGGCGGCACCGCGGCTTTCGTCGATGCCGAACACGCACTCGACCCCGGCTATGCGGAAAAAATCGGCGTAAATGTGGACGACCTGTTGGTTTCCCAACCGGACACAGGCGAACAGGCACTGGAAATTACCGACATGTTGGTGCGCTCCGGCGCGGTCGATGTAGTGGTCGTGGATTCGGTTGCCGCCCTGACGCCAAAGGCCGAAATTGAAGGCGACATGGGCGACTCGCACATGGGCTTGCAGGCTCGATTGATGTCGCAGGCGTTGAGAAAATTGACCGGCAATATCAAGCGTTCGAACACCTTGGTCATTTTCATCAACCAGATCCGCATGAAAATCGGTGTGATGTTCGGCAACCCCGAAACAACAACGGGCGGGAACGCGCTTAAATTTTATGCGTCTGTCCGTCTCGATATCCGCCGCATCGGTTCGGTAAAAAAAGGCGATGAAGTCACCGGCAATGAAACCCGCGTCAAAGTAGTAAAAAACAAAGTGGCGCCGCCATTCCGGGAAGCTGAATTCGAAATCTTGTACGGTGAAGGCATTTCGTTCCACGGCGAATTGGTCGACCTTGGCGTTAAGTACGGCTTCATCCAAAAATCTGGTTCCTGGTACAGCTACGGCAATGAAAAAATTGGCCAAGGCAAGGACAATGCCAAAGCCTATTTGAAAGAAAACCCCGGAAAAGCAAAAGAAATCGAAAGTAAAATCAGGGCGGAAGCATTTAGCCGACCGATCACTTTTATTGAACAACCTATTGCCGATGAAGAATAAAACGGATACGCCCATCCTTGATCTGGACCAAAGCCGCAAGAACATCAAAAAAGCATGTTTGCGCCTGTTGACACGACGCGACCATAGCCGGAAAGAAATTCAGGATAAACTATCCCTTAAAGGCTTCGAGCGAAGCCAAGTCGCCGAAGTCATCGATGAATTATCGAGCCAAAACTGGCAAGACGACGGGAGATATGCCGAAGCTTACGCCCGAGTCCGTAGCCAGAAAGGTTTCGGCCCCGTCCGCATCGCTTTCGAACTTCGGCAGCAAGGCGTTGATACTGCTACGATCGAACAAGTTTTGCGTATCGTAACGGATGATTGGCCTTCCCTTATGGAAAAGGTTTATTTTAAAAAATTTCCTCGTGAAACCCGCTTCGATTTAAACGAACGCGGGAAATGTATTCGCTTTTTGCTACAGCGTGGTTTTCCCAACGCGATGATAAATACCTTGCTTGAGCGGCAGTCCAAAAATTCAATTTAAAGTTTTACAGCCACTATGAAAAAAATGAATAGCGCTGAATTGCGTTCGGCTTTCCTGGAGTTTTTTCACCAGCGCGGGCATTCCGTTCAGCTCTCAAGTTCCTTGATACCGGGCAACGACCCGACGTTATTGTTCACCAATGCCGGCATGGTGCAATTTAAGGACGTATTTTTAGGCCGGGAACAACGCGACTTTGTCCGCGCCGCCACCAGCCAGCGTTGCGTAAGGGCGGGCGGAAAGCATAACGATCTTGAAAATGTCGGCTATACCGCCCGGCATCATACTTTTTTCGAGATGTTGGGCAATTTCAGCTTCGGCGATTATTTTAAAAAAGACGCTATCCATTTCGCGTGGGATTTTTTAACGAAAGAACTCGGCATTGCACCGCAAAAACTTTGGGTAACCGTATTTGAAGAAGATTCGGAAGCCGAAGACATTTGGTTGAACGATGTCGGTATCGATCGCAACCGTTTTTCCAAAATCGGCGCCAAAGATAATTTCTGGTCGATGGGCGATACCGGCCCGTGCGGACCCTGCACTGAAATATTTTACGATCACGGTGAACACATTCCAGGCGGCCCGCCAGGAACACCCGATGAAGACGGCGACCGTTATATCGAAATTTGGAATCTCGTGTTCATGCAGTACGACCGTTCAGCGGACGGCACTTTAACACCCCTACCGAAGCCATCAGTCGATACCGGCATGGGCCTCGAGCGTATTGCCGCCGTCATGCAAGGTGTCCATAGTAATTACGAGATCGACTTATTCCAGAAACTGTTAAAAGCCGCCGCCGATTTAGCAGGCACCACCAACCTCGACCAAAGTTCGTTGCGTGTTATTGCCGATCATATCCGCTCTTGCGCATTCCTCGTCGCCGACGGCGTCATGCCTTCCAATGAAGGCCGCGGTTATGTATTGCGTCGTATTATTCGCAGGGCGATTCGGCATGGCTATCGTTTAGGCATCCAGGATGTCTTTTTTTACAAGCTGGTCGCGCCTTTGGCTGAAGTCATGGGGGCAGCGTATCCCGAGCTGAAAACAACCCAGGAGCAAGTCGAACGAGTCTTAAAAAAGGAAGAAGAACGTTTCGCGGAAACCTTGGGCCAAGGCATGAAAATATTGGAAGCATGCGTCGCAAAAATGCAAGGTTCCGTTATCCCCGGCGACACCGTATTCCAGCTTTACGATACCTATGGTTTCCCCGTCGACTTGACTGCTGATTTTGCACGGGAAAATAACCTTACCGTCGATCACGCCGGTTTTGAAGTGGCGATGGCGGCGCAGCGCGAACGGGCGCGTTCGGCGAGCAGTTTCGGCATCGATTACGGCCAAGAAATTAAACTGGAAGGGCAGACCGAATTTACCGGCTATGTTCATCTGGACGATCAGGCCAACATTGTGGCTTTGTACAAAGAAGGGCATGAAGTCGAAATTCTTAATGCCGGTGATGAAGGCGTGGTCGTGTTGGACAAAACACCTTTCTATGCGGAATCTGGCGGGCAGGTCGGCGATAGCGGCCAATTAATTGCCGACGGCGCAGTTTTCGATGTCATCGATACCCAAAAACAAGGCGGCCTTTTGTTTTTGCATAAGGGCAAGTTGACGACAGGTACGCTATCAAAAGGCCAATCCTGTACCGCGAAAGTCGACCATTTATCGCGTAAGGCAACGGAATTGAACCATTCAGCGACACATTTGCTTCATGCGGCCTTGCGTCAGCTATTAGGTGAACACGTCTCGCAGAAAGGTTCACTGGTA
>JBGAWU010000310.1:251-3686 GCA_044227425.1 Methyloglobulus sp. | reverse complement strand
ATTAGTCGATACGGCTATGCTTCCGGTGACGTGGCAATCGGTTCCCATTGTTAATGTTCCCTTGACCGGCAGGGCTGGAATACCAGGGATAACGCATGTTGAGCTTGCGGATATGGCGGTTCCTGTGGCTGGTATTATTAAAGTACATCTAGCCACATAAGGTAACGCCGTATACATGCGCCACGTTCCGGTAAAATCGGCCCTGGTGCATATAGCCTGTGCAGCTTGCGCCAACAAGAACAAACTAAGACAGCAAATAAGCTTTTTCATTTAATTTTCCTCTAAAATCTGAACGACAAATGCAATGCTGGATTCATGGCGAACAAATTAAAATTTGTCCAACCTGACCGGTTACAGTTAAAGCAATATGCTTGTTATTTATGGCAAGCTTGCTTGAAAAGCAGTATATGAATTTTGACAATTCAAAACCGTGATTGAGCTACCAAAATTCGCGATTATTCGCGTATGAATTGTTAAGGAGTTAACAAAAAAGACAAGCTATAGCCTACTGCACCGTTTTACGGTTTTGACCAAATTAGGCCCGATCTAATCCGTCAACGCACACGACGATTATTGTCAACCTTTTGGCGTACCTCTGATTCCTTCAACCCATTTTCATCAGACGCTAGCCACCAATAGGGACGCTGACATAGGTTTTCGCCCTGGCCAGCAAGGCTCACCGTCAACGTGTGAAAAATTCACATTAAAAATGGGTAATTAGACACATCCAATCACTCGTTAACTTCATTATATTTTCATTGCTTAATTTGTAATGGCTATGAATTAACTGCGGGATTACAAGGTTTGAGTGTATTTATTTCAAGAGGTTAACTTAAATACATTACATCCACCCCAGTTTACTTATAACCATTTAATTATTAAGCCTTTCATAAATGACTAAAAAACAAGGTGATCGTCTTCTACTGGTTTTTAGAAGCCACTTTATCGTGAAGTCGATCGGATAAAACCAATATTAACTATGAGGTGCAAAATGGCTCATTTATTTTCTTTACCACGGATTATTAAAGGATGTTCTTTCCTAATCATGTTTCTATTCGCGACGACTGCCAATGCAGCCTTACCGGTGCTAGATTCATTCGATAAACCCGCGATACCCAAATCGAGAGTTTCTTTTGGGGCGGTTGATGCCAATTCAAACAGTTTTTATTTTAACGATTTCACCAACTCTGTGCCCGGCGGAATACGCGGGACAGCTTTTAGGGTTTTCCAAGACCCTCTCAACAGTATTTCCGCGTTGTCCATTGGCAAAGGCAGGCTCAGCGTCGCCAAAGGTACAGGTGTTCAGGCTGAGGCGACCCTCTCCTACGGTTATTCGGCTTCGCCACAGCCGGGAGTTTTAGTTCCCGGCCCGGCACTCGGCCTTGACCTAACCGGTTATAGTGGCCTGCAATTTGATTTTAGCGGTATGGAACATGCTTGTGTCGTCATTGTCAGCTTTCGCACGACGGCCCCATTGGATCCCGCTAATCCGCAATGGTACTCTGTAAATTATAACCTCGACGCGCCGCCGCTAGCTGCTCCAGGTGCGCCATGGTCGTTTGTGGTTAAAATGAACAATGACCCAGGATTCAATTGGGCGCAAGTTGACGGCATCCAGATTATTATTGATCGCCCCGCAGGTAATCCCCATTCGTCTTTTACCTTGGATAAGTTGACCTTTGTGAGCCAATAAAGGCAGCACTCCATTCATCAACCAAGAGATGCTGTATGCACAATATAGATTTTACAGGATACCCTCAGCGTATCCTGTAAAACTTCCTATAAAACAAAGACCGGCACGTTGAGAACAACTACAGGGAATACGGAACCTACAAAAACCTGGATCCTGGGTTCTACGAGATCCATTTCAACCACCCACCCTGACCCGTACCCGCACAAAAAATACAAGGCCATAAAACGTAATCGTCAATTTCCCTTCGGCAACACGGACTGAAAATTGTGTGATATGACTCAGTGACTGCGCCATATCACACAGTTTTTTCTGAAAGCCGCGCAGGACGTATGCTTGTAGCGCCGGATTAAAGCAATAAAGTGTGTGATATGCCACAGTAACGACTTAACGATGTGTAGTTTATGGTTAACCCGCTGTTCTTAATAAAAAATCTTCGTCATACGGGTCAATTCTAAATAACCTTAAAATAAAATATGAATCAATAATATATAAAACTTTTTTATAAAATTTATAAGCATGATTGACCCTGCTGTTTTTGATGTATTCTCCAAATAAATTGGCATAGTAACTGCTTTATTTTTATCGTCTTGGTGAAGGCCTGCTTAATCATTAGCCCGCTTTTTCCGAGCATTGCAGTATTGCTTTTACCAGCCGGTGTAGTTTCTATCCTGCACTCGTTGTAAGCATCCTTCCTCTCTTAGCGGGCTGTTAACGTTCAATTGCCTTAATTAGCCCGTCTTTTTTATTTTGAGGTAACTTATGAAAACGAACTACGACACAATAGCATTCAAAAATAAATCGGATATTCAAATCAGCAAGCGGAATGCTTATCATCAAGCGGGCCATGCTGCTGCTATATATATTGGCAATAAGCAAAAAAATCTACCTGCGGTGCATTTTCAACTTGTAACCCAATCCCAAAGGCAGGAATCCATTATGTATGCCCGTTTTCTTAGCAAATACGAGTTAAAACTCGAGGGAGGGCGGTTATTAGAAGATTTGCCGTGCTGCTTGCAAACGGCAACCCGAAGGTTAACCCCGGCCGAATACCGGCAATGCCAATGCGCGGTTGAAGCCGATGTCACAAACCTGTTGGCCGGTTATTTGGCTGAGGCCAAGCATGTTGCACTGGACGACGGCGAAATTTTCAATGCCAATCTGGTTTACTTAGGCGCCTTAAAATATTACGGCGGCAGCGCTGACTTGGAACTCATCCATGAATATATGGCGTGCTTGATCCCCGAGAATAATGCCGAACGTCGGCAGAAGCTGGCTGAGTTATTTTTGGCGGCTTACAGTTTTATCAACGACCCATCGAATTGGCTCTCCATTGCAACGGTAGCGGAAGCCATTTGTGCCGAACCCCAAGCTATTTTTACTTGTGAAGAACTGATTGGCTTACTTGATACCCCAAATCCCGGCTACACGAAAAAACCAGCGTATGCAGCCAATACAAATATGTATGAACAGGCGATTAGTTAATGCCGATTCGGCAATCGCGATCAAATTCTATGGTTGCCGATTCTTATACTGTGAAACCAATAGAGCCACCTCCCCACAATCCCGCTAAAACGGCAAACGCTGTAGGTATCGTTCCGAGGGAATAATACGACTCAGGAACCTTTTGCGTTTCGGGTTTTACCCGTTGGTCGAAATAACAACGTTTTTTGTTAAATCAACGCCCCTCCCCACATGCCGGGCGAAAGAAAAGTGTGTGATACCACACACTTTTACGATTATGT
>JBGAWU010000310.1:0-241 GCA_044227425.1 Methyloglobulus sp. | reverse complement strand
TTTTATCCAAACTTTACCGCACATATTGTAAATCATATTTATAATCAATGAATTATAAAATAGGCATGATTTGTGCTTAGTTGTAGATTGTCAATAAATACATTTGTAAGCAATAACTTACGGAATAATTTTCGTTTATTCGACAATATCTTAAATAAACCACAAAGGAGTATAAACAATATGTCCAACAATTCTTTTAACAGTAAGTTAGCGGCTGTAAGCACCGTTGCCTTATTGGCAT
>JBGAWU010000030.1:0-12016 GCA_044227425.1 Methyloglobulus sp. | reverse complement strand
AGCTGTTATCCTTTGCAGGAATCAACTCGGTAAAATCAAACGCGCCTGTACATGGAACCGACGCATCGACAAACAACACTAATTCCCTGCCCACTAAATCCAATGCGTGTTCAATCTGTAATTGGAAATCGGTCAGGATTTCAATATCATCCAGATTAACGATATTTTCAATGTATTGCAGCAATAGCGGCCCCAACGCGTCGTCGCCACGGCTGAGGTTGCCGTAGCCGAATACCAAAACTGGTTTAACCATTGAAGCTGTTTGATCTATAGGTGTTCAAATTGGCCGTCGCTGTGCTTGACCACTTTATCAATCAACGTACCTTCAGCATCGACCAGTTCCAACTGCAACGGCATTTTACCAACGGCATGAGTAGCACAGGACAGGCAGGGATCGTAGGCGCGGATCGCCACTTCCAGATTATTCAATAAGGGTTCAGTCAATTCACGGCCCGATAAATATTCCGCCGCGACTTGCCGCACCGACTCGTTCATTGCCATGTTGTTGCTGGTTGTAGAGACAATTAAATTAGCTTTGGTGACGATGTCGTTTTCGTCGATTTGGTAATGGTGGAACAAGGTACCGCGCGGCGCTTCGATCACGCCGATGCCTTCGTAGCGTTTGTCGCCCTGCGTGACTAAATCATGCCCCAGCAGGTCTGGATCGTGTAGCAAGGTATTAATGCTTTCGGCACAGTGGAGTAATTCTATCAATCGCGCCCAATGCGTTGCCAGCGTACTGTGAACCATCGGCTCACGGCTGTGCGCCTTAAATTCCGCTCGCGCTGCTTCCGCCAGCGGTGTAGTTATGAAGTCGCAGTTATTGACCCGAGCCAATGGGCCAACGCGGTACCAGCCGTTTTCCTTGCCCATCGCCAATAGGTATGGAAACTTCATATATGTCCACGAGCGGACTTCTTCATGGATTAACGCATTGTAATTACAGTAATCGTAATGGTCGACAAGGAGTTCGCCGATATCGCTTTTGGCGCGTATGCCACCGTGATAAAGCTCCAGTGCGCCATTCGACTGTATTAGCCCTAAGTAATTGGAGCGGATAGTGGCAAACTCATCGTAATAAGGCAAATTGGAGTTATGTACTTTTTTGATAAGGTCAATAGAACCTTGCGCCCAACTTATTATCTGATCAATGTCTTCCAGCAAGTAATCCCGCTCGGCTTTGTTCAAGGCTTTATTCATGCCGCCCGCAATCGCGCCCGTGCCGTGGATGCGCTTGCCGGAGATCATGCGGATAATTTCCTGTCCATATTTACGCAGTTTTACGCCTTGTAAGCCTATGTCGGGATAGTCGTTTAGGACGGCAATGATATTGCGTTTGTTAATCTCGCTCTCAAAACCGAATAACAAATCGGGGCTGGACAGATGAAAAAAATGCAAGGCATGTGATTGCAAGACCTGACCGAAGTGCAACAGCCGCCTTAATTTCGTAGCGGTAATCGGTAAATTTTCAGGATCGACACCGACCAGCTGATCAATCGCCTTCGCCGCCGCCAGATGATGGCTGACCGGACAAATGCCGCATAAGCGCTGGACTAAGACGGGCAACTCCCAATAAGGCCGCCCTTGAATAAGACGACGACACGTCTGAGATTTTCAGGATTTTTTGCCGTTTCTAAATGCTCGTACATGATTGCTTTGTCACTTGGTTGAAATTTAGAAGCTCAATTTATATGCGGCTATTTAATTACTATAGTTGACAATTTAAGCGTATAAGCATTTTTATCATGGAAGCTGTTAAGAGTCTTGTATTTCTTTCTACCCGCGCACACTTGTGCTTACAAAACCGATATAACCTTGGTTAAATCAAATTACACCCAATTTTTTACAACTTTTTTATACGCTTTACTTTAGATTATTGCTTAACGATCAATTATTGCGGGAGTTACTAATGTCGATTACCTACGGCCTCAGCGCTTTATTGGCAGTAGCCTTATTTATCTATCTATTAGCCGCGTTATTTTTTCCGGAGAAATTCTGATGTCCCTGTACGATTATCTCCAGATTGCCTTATATTTCATCGTACTGCTGTTGTTGGCAAAACCGCTGGGCGTTTACATGGCAAACGTGTATGAAAACCGCCCCGTAGTGCTGAATCGATGGTTTGCTCCGGTTGAATCGGCTTTGTACCGTTTTAGCGGCGTTAATTCCGCCCAGGAAATGACATGGAAGGAATATACGTTTGCCCTGTTATGGTTTAATTTATTCGGCGGATTGGCAGTATTTTTATTGCAAATATCACAAGCTTATTTACCGCTAGACCCGCAACACCTTGCCAATGTTTCTTTAGATTCGGCTTTCAATACCGCTGTCAGTTTTGTCACCAATACCGACTGGCAGGCGTATGTGGGCGAATCGACAATGAGCTATCTTACCCAGATGTTAGGCTTATGCGTACAGAACTTTGTTTCGGCTGCCACCGGAATGGCTGTTTTGGTGGCAATGGTACGTGGTTTTCAGCGGAATCACGCCATTGGCATCGGCAACTTTTGGGTGGATTTAACCCGCAGCGTCCTCTATATCCTGTTGCCCCTATCTTTAATTTTTGCGTTGGTGCTGGTAAGCCAGGGTGTGGTGCAAACCTTTAAGCCTTACCTGGAAATCCCAACGGTCGAACACGTTCAGGTCAGCCAGCAGCCGCAAGCCGAAACCCAAATCATCGCCGTCGGCCCGGTTGCATCGCAAGTTGCCATCAAACAGCTCGGTACAAATGGTGGCGGCTTTTTTAACGCCAATTCGGCACATCCTTTTGAAAATCCCACACCCTTATCGAACTTTTTTGAGTTATTGGCGATTTTGTTAATCCCTGCCGCTTTATGCCACAGCTTCGGTACACTAATCAATGACACAAGGCAGGGCTTGGCGATTTTAGCTACGATGACGGTAGTGTTGTTGGGCGCATTGCTGGTTGCTTTGCACTATGAACAAGCGGGCAATCCTTTGTTGTCGCCATTAGGCGTAGATCAGACACCCGGCATGATGCAATCGGGCGGCAATATGGAAGGCAAGGAAACCCGCTTCGGTGTCGTTAATTCAGTACTTTGGGCAACTGCAACGACAGCAGCTTCCAACGGTTCGGTCAATGCCATGCATGATTCGTTCATGCCGCTCGGCGGACTGATACCCTTGAGCCTTATCCAATTGGGTGAAGTGATTTTCGGCGGGGTCGGTTCCGGGTTGTACGGTATGTTGATTTTCGCCATCATCGCCGTCTTCGTTGCCGGGCTGATGATTGGCCGGACGCCCGAATATTTGGGTAAAAAAATCGAAGCGTTTGAAATCAAAATGGCGGCGATCGTAATTTTAATTCCGCCTTTTTTAATCTTAATGGGAACGGCATTGGCGGTGCTGTCGGACGCGGGGAAGGGGGCGATTGCCAATCCCGGCGCGCACGGATTTAGCGAAATCCTTTATGCCTTCTCCTCAGCGGCAGGCAATAACGGCAGTGCTTTTGCCGGTATAAGCGCCAATACGCCGTTTTACAACATCGCGTTAGGCATTACGATGTTAATTGGACGTTACGGAATCATCGTCCCTGTATTAGCCATCGCCGGTTCGTTGGCTGCTAAAAAGTCGGTTCCCGTTACGGTCGGTACCCTTCCCACGCATACCCCGTTATTTGTCCTTTTGTTGATCGCAACCATTTTGTTGGTCGGTGCATTGACATTTGTTCCTGCGTTGGCGTTAGGGCCGATTGTCGAACATTTACAGCTTACTGCCCAGCATTAGAAGGATTAAGACATGAGTAAAAAGCAGCATAACCAGCCCTTCGTAACCAAAGCGCTTCTCGTAGAAGCGTTTGCCGACACCTTCCGCAAACTCGCCCCGCAGCAGCAATGGAGAAATCCGGTCATGTTCGTGGTTTATATCGGTAGTATTTTGACTACTGGACTCTGCATCGAACACCTCGTGCAGGGCCAGAACCAACAACTGGGCTTCAAGACGGCGATTACTTGTTGGCTTTGGTTTACCGTTCTCTTTGCCAATTTTGCTGAATGCATTGCCGAAGGACGCAGCAAGGCGCAAGCCGCTGCGCTACGTAGCGCGAAACGCGAGCTTATGGCCAAGAAGCTTGACGAACCGCATTACAGCAATAATTATGCCAAAGTAGTCAGCACCTCACTACGCCGTGACGACATAGTGTTAATCGAGGCGGGCGACTTTGTACCCGCCGATGGGGAAGTCATCGAAGGGGCAGCCTCGGTCGATGAAAGCGCGATCACCGGTGAAAGTGCGCCGGTCATCCGGGAATCCGGCGGCGACTTCAGTTCCGTCACGGGGGGGACACGGGTACTTTCCGACTGGCTGGTGGTACGGGTCACGGTTAATCCCGGCGAAGCTTTCCTCGACCGCATGATCTCGATGGTGGAAAGCGCTTCGCGCCAAAAAACGCCCAATGAAATCGCCCTGACGATCCTTCTGGTCGCACTGACCTTGATCTTTTTATTGGCAACCGCGACTTTGTTGCCATTTTCGATTTATAGCGTAGGCATCGCGCTGTCTGGCACACCGGTTTCGATTACCGTACTGGTTGCGCTGCTGGTTTGCCTGATTCCAACGACTATCGGCGGGTTATTGTCTGCGATTGGTGTTGCCGGTATCGGGCGGATGATGCAAAAAAACGTCATTGCCACTTCAGGCCGCGCCATCGAAGCGGCGGGCGATGTGGATGTGCTACTGCTGGATAAGACCGGTACAATCACCTTGGGCAACCGCCAGGCATCGGGCTTTTATCCGCTTCCCGGCGTTAATGAGCAAGCGTTGGCGGATGCCGCCCAACTGGCGACATTAGCGGATGAAACTCCGGAAGGCCGCAGCATTATCATTTTAGCCAAGCAAAAATTCGCGCTACGGGAACGCAATATCCAGGAGCTTGGTGCTACCTTCGTGGCCTTCAGCGCACAAACCCGGATGAGCGGGGTCAATATCGGTGAGCGGCAAATTCGCAAAGGTGCTTCCGATGCAATACGCACTTTTATTGAATCACAACAGGGGATATTTCCTGACGAAGCAAAGAAGCTGGCCGACAATGTTGCCCGCAGAGGCAGTACGCCGCTATTAGTGGCTGAGGGCAACCAGGTGTTAGGTGTTATTGAGCTAAAAGATACCGTGAAGGGTGGGATCAAAGAGCGCTTTGTCGAACTTCGGCGCATGGGTATTAAAACCGTCATGATTACCGGTGATAATCGTTTAACGGCAGCGGCTATCGCTGCCGAAGCGGGAGTCGATGATTTTCTGGCGGAGGCGACCCCGGAAGCCAAACTTAAGCTGATTCGTCAACAACAATCGGAAGGCCGCTTGGTTGCCATGACCGGCGACGGCACCAACGATGCGCCAGCGCTTGCCCAGGCCGATGTCGCCGTTGCGATGAACTCGGGGACCCAAGCGGCAAAGGAAGCCGGTAATATGGTCGACCTTGACTCGAACCCAACAAAATTGATCGAAATTGTCGAAACCGGCAAGCAAATGTTGATGACACGCGGCGCATTGACAACCTTTAGTTTAGCGAACGATCTGGCGAAATATTTTGCCATCGTACCTGCCGCCTTTGCCAGCACTTATCCTGAATTGGGGGCACTCAATATCATGAGACTGAGCAGTCCGGACAATGCAATCCTTTCTGCCGTTATTTTTAATGCGCTCATTATCGTCGCACTCATTCCTCTGGCGCTGAAAGGGGTTGCTTACCGTCCTCAAAGTGCAGAAACCCTGTTGCGAAACAATTTATTGGTTTACGGCGGCGGTGGCGTAATCGTACCGTTCATCGGAATTAAATTAATCGACCTCGGTTTGGCGGCATTCGCACTTTAATGGGAAGGAGACTAAAATGGTTCAGCATTTAAAGCCTGCGTTACTCATGTTATTGTTTCTGAGTGGTTTAACAGGGATTGCGTATCCCCTGTTCGTAACTTTGGGCGCACAGATGATCTTTCCAAACCAGGCAGACGGTAGTTTGGTTTTAAAAAACAATAGGTCGGTTGGTTCGGAACTTATTGGGCAACCGTTCAGTAAGCCTGAATATTTTTGGGGACGGCCTTCCGCGACTTCACCCCAGCCTTATAATGCGGCGGCTTCCGGCGGTTCTAACCAGGGGCCGACGAACCCCGCCCTTGTGGATATAATCAAGTCTCGGATTGAGCCTTTGAAAGTCGTTGATCCAGAAAATAAAGCCCCAATTCCTGTCGATTTAATTACCACCTCTGCCAGCGGCCTGGATCCGCATATTAGTCCTGCGGCAGCGCTATATCAGATCAACCGGGTAGCCAAAATCCGTAAGATTGATCCTGAGCAGCTTACGAAATTGGTGTATACCTATACCGAAAAGCGGCAATGGGGTGTATTCGGCGAACCGCGGGTAAACGTCTTATTATTAAACCTAGCGCTAGATGATTTTAAAGTCGCTACTGACGATGCAACTAATGAAGGTTTTACCCTTCCTCCGAGTAAAGCTTATGCAGAACGTTGCCACCAAGCGGCGTTGGCCCTGCATCCGGGTGAAATACTAAAGCAAAAGGAGTTACACCGAGGTAGAGATTATTGGGTGGAATACGAAATTCAAATGCAGGATTATACAAAATGGCTTGTACTATGCGATTTAACTTCAGGGCAGGTTATGCGTGACCAAAAGCTTGATGAGACATTACCTTAGACATTATATTTAACTGAAAAAATTGATGAGTTCAGTGTTCGATAACTCACTTTCACAACCACTACAGAAAGCATTTATCAGTGAATGGTACCCGCCCTAATCCCGATGCTTTACTCGCCCGTATAGAACGGGAGAACGCGCAAAGCAAACGCGGACGATTAAAAATATTTTTCGGTGCCGCCGCCGGTGTCGGTAAAACTTATGCCATGTTATTGGCTGCCCACGACAAGCGCAATAAAAACATCGATGTCGTTGTTGGTCTGGTTGAAACCCATAATCGCCAGGAAACCATTGCCGTGCTACAAGGTTTGGAAGTCCTGCCGCCTAAACTCATCCAGCATAAGGGCATGGTGCAGCGTGAATTCGACTTGGATGGTGCGCTTAAACGCCGCCCGGTTTTGATCCTTGTCGATGAGCTGGCGCACAGCAATGCGGTGGGATGCCGCCACCCGAAACGCTGGCAGGATATTGAAGAATTATTAAAAGCCGGAATCGATGTGTATAGTACGCTCAATGTCCAGCATTTGGAAAGCCTGAACGACGATGTCAATCAGGTGACCGGAGTACAGGTACTGGAAACTGTTCCCGATACGGTTTTCGAATTGGCCGATGAGATTGAACTGATCGATTTACCACCCGACGATTTATTGATTCGGCTGAAAGAAGGCAAAGTCTACATTCCCCAACAAGCCGAACGGGCAATGCAAAACTTTTTCCGCAAAGGAAACCTGATTGCCTTGCGGGAATTGTCGTTACGGCTTACCGCAGACCGGGTTGATGCCCAAATGCTGGATTACCGCGACGATAATGCCATCCGCGATATTTGGCAAATTGGCGAATGTATTCTGATTTGTATCGGCCCCAACTCGATTGCAGAGCGTTTGGTGCGTGCCGGAAAACGTCTGGCGGCAAGCCTGCATGCGCATTGTATCGTCGTTTATGTCGAAACGCCCAAATTGCAACGTTTAGCTCCAGAACAACGCGATGAAATCCTGCGTGTCCTGCGTTTTGCTGAAACGCTGGGCGCCGAAACGGCAACGCTATCCGGCCTTATGATCAGCGAAGAAATATTGAATTTCGCCAAGTCCAGAAACGCCACTAAAATTGTTTTGGGCAAGCCTTCGCGAAGAGGATTAAAGCGCTGGTTACTGGGCTCGATGGTCGATGTGTTGATTGCCGAAGCGCACAACATCAATATTTATTTATTGGGTAGTCCTTTCAACTCCAAAAAAGACAGTTTGGCCTCATTTAAAAATGGAAAATCAAAATATCCCCGCTTCATCTATCCAAAAGGTGAAACAGCAAAAAAACGTTGGTTAGGATTAGGCTGGGCAGTCGTGACAACCACATTCAGCAGCTTGATAAGCTGGATGATGATGGAACAGTTCGAACTGGCCAATATCGTAATGGTTTATTTGCTGGGCGTCGTGTTTATGGCTGCGCGGTTTGGCCGAGAAGCTTCCATTTTGACTTCTGTTTTAAGCGTCCTGGCGTTTGATTTTTTCTTTGTCCAACCGATACATACGTTTTCCGTTGCCGATGCCCAATACCTGGTAACATTCGTGATCATGTTGCTGGTCGGCATTGTGATCAGCCATCTCACCAGCAATATGCGGGCCCAAACCAAGGTTGCCGCACACCGGGAACGACGCGCCAAGGTACTCTATGCCTTAAGCGAAGATTTAGCTGCCACCCGGACATTAACGGATGCCGCCAGAATCTCCGTACGTCATATCCAAGCCGAATTCGGCGGTGCGAACGTATTATTGCTACCTGCCGAAAGCGGACGCATTATTTACCCGCTGGATGTCCCGCTTCCAGAATCGTTACGAAGTTGCGACCTTAGCGTCGCGCAATGGGTCTTCGATCATGGACAGATCGCGGGGCAGGGAACGGATACGTTGCCGGGCGCCGATGCGGTTTATTTTCCGATGACCGGCTATCGTGGCGTCATTGGCGTACTGGTGCTGCGCGCCGCCAATTTACGCCGGGTGTTTCTACCTGAACAGCGACGTTTGCTGGATACCTTTATCAACCAGATTGTGCAAACAATTGAACGTATCCGTTTGTCTGAGGATGCACAGCAAGCGCAATTGCGTATCGAGTCGGAATCCTTACGCAACTCTCTGTTGAGCGCCATATCCCACGATTTAAGGACGCCTTTGGCCTCAATCGTCGGCGCAGCCAGTACCTTGGTCGATAAGAATGCCCTGCTTTCGCCAACAGACCGACAGGAATTAGGGTTGACCATTTATGACGAAGCTTTGCGTATGTCCAACCTGACCAACAATATCCTAGACATGGCGCGTTTGGACGCAGGGCAAGTGAAGCTTAACCGGCAATGGTACCCTTTGGATGAAATCATCGGCGGGGCATTGGCACATTTAAAGAAAATGCTTGAAGGCCGGACAGTAACGTCTATGCTTCCCGATAACTTATGTCTGGTGCGTCTCGATGCCGTTTTGATCGAGCAGGTGTTGATCAATTTAATAGAAAATGCCTGCAAATACACACCGGCGGGAAGCCCCATCGACATAATAACCGAACGCAGCGTACATGTTCTGAAAGTGACCGTTGCCGACCGAGGGCCAGGCATTCCCGCTAGCGAAGAAGAAAAATTGTTCGAAAAATTTTACCGTTTAAGCCGGGAAGGCTCACAGAGCGGTGTCGGTTTGGGGTTGTCGGTCAGTAAGGCGATTGTGATTGCTCACGGTGGCCTTATCGGGGCAAAGAATCGTGCCGGTGGTGGGGCCGAATTTTATTTTGTGTTGCCTATGGATGAAGCATTGCCGGAGATGGAAGTCGAGGTTCAGCAAAATGAATAATTTTGAGTGTGCCTTAAAGCTACTGCGCAAAACCTACAATCGATTTATACGTTGTTTTCGTTCCGGTTTCTGTGCTCCGTACGCCTTGTTCCCAAACCACACACTCGGTTTTCACCCACTTCCATGAAACTCACCGTCGTAATAATCGAAGACGACCCGCAAATCTGCCGGTTTTTACGGACGAGCTTAACGGCAAACGGTTTTGTATTATTTGAAGCCAACACTGGCGAACAGGGGCTGGTCGAAGTGTCTACCCGAAAGCCGGATTTGGTAATTCTCGACCTGGGTTTGCCACGCATGGACGGCTTAACCGTTATCCATAAGGTGCGCGAATGGTCCAGCGTCCCAATTATTGTATTGTCGGCGAGAAGTCAGGAGCATGACAAGATAAACGCTTTGGATTCCGGTGCGGACGATTATCTGACCAAACCGTTTAGCATCGGTGAATTGCTGGCCAGGATTCGCGTCACTATCCGCCGCCTCAACCAGTTTAAAAAGGACAGTACAGAAACCGAGTTCCGCGAAGGTGACTTACGGGTCGATTTATCGCGGCGGCAGGTATTTATCGGTAACCGTGAAATCCATTTAACGCCAATTGAATATCGGCTTTTGAAAGCCTTAATCCAGCAGGCAGGCAGAGTCATGACGCACCGGCAGTTGCTATTGGATGTCTGGGGACAGGCTTATGTCGAACACGACCATTATGTCCGCATTTACATGGGACAACTTCGTCAAAAAATCGAAGCGGATACCACCCAGCCTCGTTATTTGCTGACTGAAACCGGCGTCGGTTATCGGATCGCTTATAGCGGAAGCTAGAGTATTTTTTATTTAAATATACATATTAGATGGTTAACTTCGAGTTGAATTCATCGCCGTACTATCTGCATTGGAAGATTATCTTTGGGTCGCAGCGTTAAACGGCATTCATGCGTTACACTATGCCCTTGCGGAAGAGTTAGCCGAAATCGTTGAGCCAGGATCGCTAAACATAAAGTGGCCTCCACAGTGCCGAAAAACTTAGCGATACAAACTCTCGGACCGATACTAAAAGGGATATAAGCATATTTATCCGGTTTAGTGGCTGCATTCGGTAAAAAACGGTCTGGAATAAAATGATCGGGTTTATCCCAATATAACTTATGGCGATGTAACAACCAGGGCGCTACTACCATGATGGATCCGGCGGGCACATGGCGTTTACGGATGATATCGTCCCCGACTGCCTCACGGGTTAAGATGGGAACCGGGGGATAAAGCCGCAGGGTTTCTTCGATAATCGCTTTGGTGTATACCAATTTGTCGAAAGATTCAAAACTCGCTGGATTATTGCCTAATACTTCGTCGAGTTCTTGATGTAAGCGGCGTTCAACTTCCGGACACTGCGAAATCAGGTACCATGCCCAAGCCAGTGTATTGGCTGTGGTTTCGTGTCCGGCCATGAATAATACGATCAATTCGTTGCGTATTTCCTCGGACGTCATCGCCTCGCTGTTGTTTTTGGCTTCGAGACGTTTCAAGAAATGATCCATTAAGGTTTCTTGCTGGCTGGTTTTGCTGGCTTTTTCGATGACTTTATCGACAACCTCATGAATCCGTTTTGCCGCTTTTTCTGCCTTGCTTGCCTTAAGGCCAGTTACCCAGCGGGGCAAGCCGAAAGCGGTAAGACTAGGTACCCAACCTGGTAAATCGAAAAACGTATTAATGTCTATTTGCTGAATAATAGTCGCCTGATATTCGGCAAAACTTGATACGACAGTGTTTGCTTGCTCAACGCCTAACTGGTTGCCGAATAAAGACCGGCAAATAATCTCGGCAGTCAATTTTCCCATTTCCGGCAAAACTTCAAGCGTTGAGCTGGAGGGCAGCATTGCCCAGCGACTGGCGCATTCTTCCGTTGCCCTTATCATGACATCAGCGTATTTGGCGACTTGTTCGGTGCTAAACAGGGGCGTTTCAATCGCGCGATGTTTTTGCCACATTGCCCCGTCGCTGATAAACAAACCATTCCCTAATAATGGCTCCAACGCTTTGCGCATCAGGGGGCTTTTTCTTTCGTAGTTCGCATTGTTGGTCACAAAAACATGGCGTACCACTTTCGGACAGTTCGCTATAAAAATTTTGCGGTTTAAGATTTTTACCGAAGTAAATTGCACCGAAAAAGCGTCCTCCGGCCAGATGGACAACAAATCATGGCGACCGTATTTGATGGTATCAAGCGACCCCAGAATTTTTTCATGGCGTTTAGGGAATGGAGGAATAAATTCATTCATGATTATTGCAATAACTATTTGTTTACACATTAGTTTTTCAGAAATAAACGAGCAGCCAAAAGCTTAGAAAACGTCTCCAACAGTATCATGAGATAAACAATCAAGCTTCAGACACTATCGGTTTCGTTACGAAAACGAGGTTACCCCTCCCAGTATTGTAAAACAGCGTACAAAAATTACCAGACAGCCCCGATTGCAAACAGCCACCTTAGGAACCTTGCCCTATTTAGAAGCAACGTCATTCTGCCTGT
>JBGAWU010000309.1:3431-3694 GCA_044227425.1 Methyloglobulus sp. | reverse complement strand
AGAAGCCGGGCCAAAGACGCGTTGTTAATTAAAGCGATTGCGGCGGAAGAAAAAATCGAATCCATCGAACCGTCGGACGAATTGCTAACTATGGAAGGGATGGATCCCGAGCTGGCTTTCGCATTGGCTGGCCAAGGAATTGTCAGCATGGAAGATTTGGCCGAGCAATCCGTCGATGACTTGCTGGGCTTTGAAAATATGACGGAAGAACGGGCCGCCCAATTGATTTTAAAAGCCCGCGAACCATGGTTTGCTGAAACATC
>JBGAWU010000309.1:0-3421 GCA_044227425.1 Methyloglobulus sp. | reverse complement strand
TCAGTGCGTGAATTAGCTGAAGTGGTAAAAATACCCTTGGAACGTTTGTTGGTTCAGCTCAATGAAGCAGGACTTTCGGTAAGCAATCCTGATGACGTGATTAGCGATGAAGACCAGATGAAACTGCTGGCTCACTTACGCAACCGGCACGGCAAACCAGCCGGGGAAACTGACAGTTCGCCCAAACGGGTAACGCTCGAACGGCGGAAAGTTACGGAAATAAAACAGCCCAATGCCCCGGGTAGTGCCACCAAAACCATCAGCGTTGAAGTCCGTAAAAAAAGGACTTACGTCAATGTCAACAAACTTAAAGACGAAACAGAATCGGTAACCATCACTGAAAAACCGGTATCGGACACACTACGTCCAGAACCTGTTATTGAAACCAAAGCCATCCCGGAAGTAGAGAAAGAAATAGCTAAGCCGGTTGACCAAAAATCTGAACCGTTACCGGAACCGCCAACTCCCGAAATTAAGGCAGAACAGCCTGCGCCTGAAACTTCTACACCCGAGATTGCGGTTGAAATCGAAATGGAAACCGAACTTGAAGCTTTGGCACCCAAAGTTGATAAAAAAATAAAACACGAAAAACCGATTAAAAACAAAGAATTAGAAGAACCAAAAAAGAAACTGGACGAAAAAGAACGTCGGCTCGAAGAATCCATTAAAAAGAACGCCGAACGCGTTAGGCAACAAGCTGAGGGCAAAAAGGAAACACTGCACAGAAGCAAGATCGATGAAGATGGGCGCACGATCAATTGGGACTCCCGCAAGAAAAAGAAGAGTAAAACTACTTCGCGCAGCACCATACAATCGGACAGCAAACATCAATTTGAAATGCCGGTTGCACCGATCATTAAGGATGTAACCATTCCGGAGATGATTATCGTTTCTGATCTGGCGCAAAAAATGAGCGTAAAGGCCGCATTGGTCATTAAGCACCTCATGAAGCTTGGCATTATGGCAACCATCAACCAAAGCATCGACCAGGAAACGGCCGCCATCCTTGTTGAAGAAATGGGCCACAAAGCTATCTTGCAGAATGACGATGATTTCGAACAGGAATTACTCGCTGAAGCACAACAGGAAGACAACCGTTCATCTGTGCCAAGAGCGCCGATTGTAACCATTATGGGCCACGTTGACCACGGCAAAACATCATTGTTGGATTACATCCGTAAAACACGGGTTGCCGCCGGTGAAGCGGGGGGGATTACCCAGCATATCGGCGCTTATCAGGTAAAAACCGACCACGGTTCTGTCACATTTTTAGATACGCCGGGCCACGCTGCATTTACCGCCATGCGCGCCCGTGGCGCCGATGTAACCGACGTGGTTATCGTTGTCGTTGCGGCGGACGATGGCGTTATGCCGCAAACAAAAGAAGCGGTCGAGCACGCAAGGGCGGCGAATGTGCCTATCATCGTCGCTATGAACAAAATCGACAAAGCAGACGCCAATCCTGAGAAAGTCATGCAGGAATTAGCCAATATCAACGTTATCCCCGAAGAATGGGGTGGCGAAGTCCAGTTCCTGAAAATATCGGCCAAAACCGGGGAAGGAATTGACGACCTGATCGAAGCGCTCATTGTCCAAACCGAAATCCTGGAACTTACCGCACCTGTCGAAGGCGCCGCGTCTGGAATCGTGATCGAATCCAGGCTGGACAAAGGCCGTGGTGCTGTCGCAACCGTCCTCGTGCAAAAAGGCACACTCGAAAACGGACAGATGGTTTTATGCGGCCACGAATTCGGTCGGGTACGCGCCATGTTTAATGAAAACGGGAAAGCCACAAAAGAAGCCGGCCCTTCCGTTCCGGTTGAGATTCTCGGCCTTTCAGGAACACCGAATGCGGGCGATGAATTCCTGGTCGTCCAGAACGAACGTGTCGCGAAAGAATTAGCCAAACACCGTGAAGACCGTAAACGCTTCAGCAAGCATGCGGCCCAAAGCGCATCCAAACTGGATGAAGTCTTCTCAAAAATGACAGCCGGTGAAATCGCCAGCGTTAACCTCGTCCTAAAAACAGACGTACAAGGTAGCTTGGAAGCCTTACGCGGCTCTTTGATCGACCTGTCAACAGAGGAAGTGGAAGTGAAAGTGGTTTACGGCGGCGTGGGCGGCATCAACGAAAGCGATGTCAACCTTGCCCTTGCCTCAAGCGCTATCTTGATGGGCTTCAATGTAAGGGCGGATGCGACCGCGCGGCGTTTAATCGAAGAGAAAGGCATTGACCTACATTACTACAGCATCATTTACGAAGCTATTGATGAAGTCAAAAAATCCATCAGCGGCATGTTGGCACCGGAAATCAAAGAACAGATTGTCGGCCTTGCCGAAGTTCGCGATGTTTTCAAATCTCCGAAATTCGGTGCGATTGCCGGATGTATGGTGGTTGACGGCTTTGTCAAACGTAACCTACCGATCCGCGTATTGCGGGACAATGTCGTGATTTATGAAGGCCAGTTGGAATCGCTAAGGCGCTACAAAGACGATGTCAATGAAGTCAAAATGGGCATGGATTGCGGCATCGGGGTAAAAAATTATAACGATGTCAAAATCGGCGACCAGATCGAAGTCTTTGAACGCACCGAAGTTAAACGGGTTTTATAAAGCCTATGCCTAAAGAATTCGGCCGCAGCAACCGCGTAGCCTCCCAAATGCAGAAAGAGCTGGCGCTCATTCTGCAACGAGATATTGACGACTCCCGTTTGGGCTTCATCACGATCAACGAGGTTGTGTTGAGCAAAGACCTTGCGTCGGCAAAAATTTATTTTACTGTGCTTAACTCTTCGGAGCAGGATAAAAAAAACCATTTGAAATGGTTGAACGAACTTGCCCCCATGATCCGGCATCATTTAGCGAAAAAAATGCAGTTACGCCATATCTCGGAACTCAAGTTTTTCTATGACGATTCATTCGATACCGGTATGCGGGTCGCCGAACTGTTAAGCGATCTGAAACCCGAAGGCCAGGATTTGGACAAGGCGGACGATAAACCATGACAAGCCGCCGTAAAGGCAACGATATTCACGGTATACTGCTTCTGGATAAACGTCTCGGTATCTCTTCAAACCGGGCGTTACAAGAAGCGAAACGCTTATTTCAAGCCAATAAAGCCGGACATACCGGAAGCCTGGATCCTCTTGCCACCGGTTTACTACCTGTTTGTTTTGGCGCCGCCACAAAAATATCCGCCCTATTGCTGGATTACAATAAGCGCTACCAAGTGAAAGTCCAGCTCGGAATCAAGACCGATACCGGTGACCTTGAAGGGAACATTATCGAAACCAAACCGGTGCCTGAATTATCAGCCCAAAGCGTAAAAACTGTCTTGAAAAAATTTATAGGCCCGCAAGATCAAGTGCCGCCGATGTACTCAGCGCTTAAACAGGACGGAAAAAAATTGTACGAATTGGCC
>JBGAWU010000308.1:0-3700 GCA_044227425.1 Methyloglobulus sp. | reverse complement strand
AGGATTTTTATTATCCAAGCTTATCTGTCGGCGGTTACAGATATCCCGTATCTTCGGATCAAGAAAATGCCACGCCGTTTACAAAACCGCCTGTCATCGATTTGTTCTCGGTCGTCATCAATAACTGCACCATGGACCATGCGGTTAAATCGATCATCACTCATGCCCAGCAACGAATCGCCGCAAACTTTGCTTTCGTGAATGCCGACTGCTTAAATAAGGCGTGGAACCAGGAATCATACCGCGAGGTACTAGCCCGAAAGACAGCCGTGTTCGCCGACGGTATCGGTGTCAAACTGGCTGCAAAAATGGAAAACAAACAGATTATCGACAACGTCAACGGCACCGATATGTTCCCATTGCTTTGCCAGGAAGCGGCAAGGAAAAACCTCGGCATCTATATCCTGGGTGCCCGTCCCGGCGTCGCCGCCATCTGTGCGGAAAAAATGAAAACACGGTTTCGGGGATTGAAAATCGCGGGTACCCAAGACGGTTATTTCAAAGAGGCAGAAACCCAGCAGGTCATCGAAAAAATCAATGCGTCCGGCGCGGACATCCTGATTGTCGCCTTCGGCGCACCTTTACAGGAATTTTGGATGGACAAACACCGTACCCAATTAAAAGTCCCTGTCTGTATCGGCGTCGGCGGTTGCATCGATTTCTATGCCGACCGCATACCAAGGGCGCCGTTATGGGTACGTAACCTATCGATGGAATGGATATGGCGGTTAGCGCAAGAACCGAAACGGATGTGGCGGCGTTATATTGTCGGAAATCCATTGTTCTTATATCGCGCCTGGAGATGGGCGAATTTGGAGATCAAGAAACTATTCGGACGAGAAGAAATTATCGGACAGCAGGCAGCCGATTATTTTGCCAACGATACCCAGGGCGGGTTGAAGGAACAGCTTGCCCGAAAACTTAAGATTGGACTGTGGCGAAGCTCAATCACCGGTTCAAAATTGATTAAAAGGTTTATGGATGTCAGTATTTCATTGATGTCCATGACCTTGCTCGCTCCGGTTTTTCTGGGAGTCGCTGTCTTGATCAAACTGGAATCGAAAGGCCCTGTTTTTTTCTCGCAAACCCGCATCGGCTTAGGCGGAAAACCATTTACCTTCTGGAAATTCCGGTCGATGCGTACCGATGCCGAACAAATTAAAAGCCAACTGTCGGCATCTGCTATGTCGGACGGCGTACGCTTTAAGCTTTACCGCAAGAGGTTGAAGCCTATACCTTAGCTGATAGACAACGTTTACAGGTATTGCCTGGAATCACCTGCATCTGGCAGGTCTCAGGAAGGTCGGATATTCCGTTTAAACAACAAGTAAAACTCGATGTGCGGTACAAACTGACCCAATCGATTGCTGAGGATATCAGGCTAATGGTTTTGACGATTCCAGCTGTTGTGTTTGGCAAGGGCGCTTATTAAGTATGAGCCTTCAAATTGTGCCGCAACCCTTGTTATGTTAGGGCATGAAATTGGTCATACCCTTATTTTCAAGCGCCGCCGTACGCTTAGCGGCCTTATTTTTAGCTTTTAGGTAAAACAGATGAAAACCATTATTGTAGCGGGCGCTGTCAACCGGGATTTGGCGGTACTTACCAACGGAATGCCTACCGGCGCATTACACGTTGTCGAAAAACCATTAACCGCCTTTTCAATCGAAAGCATCCTTTCGGCTGAAAAATCGGAATTCAATATCCATAGCGCTGAAAACAGCGATTTACTGATCAAAAAATTATCGCCCCATCTCGAGTGGAATGTAAAACTTCGCGGGCTACCTAGCAGCCCTGGAGAACAATCGGATGAATTGATGTGGATCAGGGACGACCTTCTCTATGACGTGGACTTTTCTAAGTTGCTAGCCAGGTTGAGAGCAAATAAAGATCACTACATTGCGGTATTTTCCGATAATATGCCTGTGTTGTTTTACAAAAAACGCAGCCCGTTAATCCAGTTCAAAAAAGCCCAAACCGCAGGAGCCCAACGGATTTTTCGAAGCTTTAGGCCTGAAATGGGTAGCCTGGAATACTGCCAAGAGTTACTCGCCGCGTTTGAATGGCAGGCCATGCAGCTGGATGAAGGCCATATTTACAACGTAGATTCACCGAAAAGCTACCATAAACTATCGATGAAACTGGTCTGCGGTGAGTACGACCACCTTGAACTTGAACCCCACCAAGCCGACAGCCGGCTTATCAAAGGCTGGCACAACCGCGTCGAAGAATCGAGCCAATTACACAATTACGGTTACCTGGGCGATTGCGTTTACGTGCATAAAGACTCTCAGTTAAAAGGCCACGTCATCATAGGCAAAGGCTGTTATATTGACCGTTACGCCGACATCAACAACACCATCGTTATGCCGGGGGTTTACGTAGGGCCGTATTTGGACTTAAACGAAGCCATCGTTACCGGGGAAGCGGTTATCCGTGTCGATACGGGCATCGTCATTCCGATTGAAGACAGGAAACTTATCGCGGCACTTCCAGCGTAATCCAAGCCGCCAAACCTTAAAGATAGATAGTCATTATTGTTGCCGCCCTGCGCTATCGCTGTGGTTGTTTAGCTGCTATTCTCTGTCATGTCATCGCCCATTTTGTAAACACTCGAACTGGGCAATAATAATGCGAGCCTAGGGCGCGGCTTATTACGCCTTGTGAGTTATGGCGTCCCGCCCACCGCTACCGATATTATCCTGAAAGCTTACCCGTGCTTCAAATCAGCACAGGACCAATGCAATTTATGCAGGAGTTTAACCCTTGAATACGCCTGAGTTACCGGAAAAGCTACAACCGTTACATCGGCAGTTGTTTACATCCATGCTGGTAGTGCTCATCCTGTTATCAGCTACCGCTGCCTTTTTACATCATGCCGTAAACAGACAGGCTAACGATGCTGCCCATGAGACGGATTTGCAGAAAAAATCCCAACTTCTCAGCACCGCCATTACCCTCCCTTTCGTATCCAGGAACCTTTCCGAGCTGCAAACTATTTTGAAAGGATTCGGCGAAACGGATGGCCGTTTACTGGCAGCAACGGTTATCGATACTGGCGGCAATGTCATTGCGGATTGGAAAAAACCGTCAGCACCAATCACCCCGGCAGCGAGTGCATTCCATACCAAGGTCAGCTACCACAACGAAACGATTGGAAACCTTGGCACACGCTGGTTGAACGCACAACCTGAATCGGTTTCCGATACCACCGCATCCCTTTCAACGCTAGTTTCTATCGGAATCCTAGCCTTGATGGCTTTATACGCCGTCTATTTCATCCAACGGTTTACCCTCAAGCCTTGGAAGAAAATTCTCAGCCAAACAGAAGCCGCTCTCTCTGGAAAAGAGCAAGCCATAACGCAACAAGAACTTAACTCGATTGAGTACGGAAAGCTAAGCCGCGCGCTTTTGAAGCTCGGATGCGGCTTCCGATACAACCGCGATGTCCAACATCAGCTTGAAAAAGCCCAGCAAAACAGCCAAGAATTAAAAGCCCGCTTCGACCTTATTTTAAATTCCGCCGGAAGCGGTATTTATTTGCTTGATAAAGTAGGTAAGATTATTTTTGTAAACACGGCAGCAACTGAGATTTTAGGTTGGGATAACGAGGAGTGTACCGGGCGTTGCCTACATGAATTGATCCAAAACCGGGCATCAGCCAACCCAGAAGATAAAAAAACCACCGCCCTGTGTTCGG
>JBGAWU010000307.1:0-3710 GCA_044227425.1 Methyloglobulus sp. | reverse complement strand
GTAACCGTTGGCAGAATTGCTGACTTGGCTGTTCAAACAAATGATTTGCCAGTTCCCCAAATAAATGTGCTTAAGGCAATTGACAGAATCCGTAGCTAGCACTTGTTGCATGATGGCGAGGTCGTCATGGTTGCCCGGCAAGCAAAAGCAAGGGATATTGAGGCGTTGCAGGTTCTTAAGAATGAATTCGTAACTTGCAGTACACGGATCTTGGGCAATATCGCCGGTCACAAGGCAAAGGTCAAACTTCCGGTTTGAAGTTAAGACGGATTCCAACACCGCATTAAAATAATAAGCAGTGCTTACCCCCAACAAGGTTTCTTCCGGAGACGCCATAATATGCGTATCGGTAAGTTGCAAAATGGAAATGCAATCGGACGGGTGTGTCATCACTGGTATTCAGTTTTCGGTTTTACACAACACTTTGGAGTTCCTTTCCGGATTGTAAAGCACTCTCAGCTTTTCCGGTAACTCATCGATCGTCGAAGGCTGGAAGCCCCGTTCAATAAACCAATGCGCGGTCTGGGTCGATAATACAAACAGTTTCTTAAGGTTAAGTTGTTTTCCTTTTTGGCAGACGTGATCGAACATGCGTTGCCCGCGCGCCGAACCTTGATAGTCCGGATGCACGGCGAGACAAGCAATCGCGCCGAACTGGCCTTGTTTGTCGGCGTGTAATGCCAGGCAGCCGATGATCAGGCCGTCGCGCTCCAGGACGATGTAATCGGCAATTTCCATCTCGATTTTTTCGCGCGAACGTTTAGCCAGTTTGCCTTCCTGCTCCAAAGGTTTGATGAGTTCGAGAATGCCGCCGATGTCGTTGAGTGTGGCCGGACGTAAGGCTTCGAACGGTGTCGAGCTGATTAAAGTGCCGATGCCGTCATGGCTGAACAGTTCGAGCAACAATGCACCGTCAATCGTTCTATCGATCAGGTGGACACGGTTAACGCCGGAGTTGCAGCTTTGAATGGCCGCTTTGAGGGGCAGAGCCATTGCATTCGGTGTATTCGGGTGTTCGAGCAAAAATTTAGCGGCTTCTTTCGTGGTAATTTGCCGTATTTGTTTATGGGTTTCTGGGTTTTGAAAGCCTTGCTCGGTCAATAAGATCAGTTTTTCCGCTTTAAGCGCTATCGCAACCGATGTTGCGACTTGTTCCGCCGAGAGATTGAAAATTTCGCCGCTGGGCGAATAGCCGATAGGAGACATCAGCACAACATTTTTCTGTTCGAGTTGTTGCTGGATGGCTGTGGAATCGATACGTCGCACTTCGCCGGTATGGCAGAAATCTACACCATTGATGACGCCCAAAGGCTTTGCGGTTACGAAATTGCCGGAAGCCACCTTAAGCCCGCTGCCCGCCATCGGCGAATTCGCCAAACCCATCGACAACAAAGCTTCGATTTCCACCCGCACGATGCCTGCCGCCTCTTTCACGCATTGCAGGGCGATGTCGTCGGTAATCCGCAAGTTTTGATGGAAACGTGCGGGGACGTCCAGTTTTTGCAAACGCAGGTCGATTTGCGGGCGGATGCCATGTACCAATACTAACCTTATCCCCAGGCTGCTCAGCAAGGCTAAATCATGGACGTGATGTTCGAAATCCTCTGCCAGAACCGCCTCGCCGCCGAATGAAACGACAAAGGTTTTGTTGCGATGCGCGTGGATATAAGGCGAGGAATGGCGAAACCAGTTTACGAAGGCGTTTGGGTATTCCATGTTGTGATTGATTCCATACCGTGGTTACAAGCCGGTTTGTAAAGATAAATTAACGGTTTAGCGAGAAATTATAACGATATTTTCAATATGTGGCATGTAAATTCATACGAAAATAATAGGTAATATTAACTTGAATTTTCGGGTTAAATAATTGAGTCCTGTTGCAGAAATGAAGTCTGGTCGGTTTTAAAGGAGCTTTCTTTTATCTAAAAATAACCCATTTTTTATCCAGCGTTGCCGAATTCCTTCAGGATGCAGCCAGGATGAACTCACTTGCTCAAGCGGCAAGTTATACCTGTCCGATACTTCCGCCAAAGCGCCGACGACCGTACCGCCGGACTTAAGTGCCAATAAAAAAGCATAATGAAGGTCTGTAAGGTATAGGGTATGGGTTAAAAAATTTTTTCTGACCAGCGCGATGTTCGTCTGCTGCAATGGTGGCAGTGGCGGATTCTGTTTATTTCTAACACCGTGATAATAATCCGCCACATCAAAGCGGAAAGTGTCCAGCACAAAGCACTTTTGCAATTGCAAGGCGTCGTCTGGCGTATCTGCAGCAGCAAACCAGGAAGCTTCATCACCTTGCGCATCGAATAAAGTGAACACTTGAAATTCAAAGCCGACCAAATCCAGCATAAAATTTACCCAGATTTCCTGGGCGCTGTCGTCAAGATCTTGGTTCGGTCGGGTTTCGTATAAAAAATCGGGAAAACGCCGCCCAAGGTCGTACAGCGTGTAACTGGTTGGCGCACACTGGGTTAAATAATCGGTAGCAAATTCGTCAAAAATACTATTGCCTAAACAATGGCATAATGCAGGGAATTGTTCCCTCATGCAGTTCAATAGACGCGCATAATAACTGCGCTGGTATATCGCCAGGCATTCCGCTCCGCTCAATCGGGAATTAGGGCTAATCGAAAAATCAGAAGAAAAATTAACGGATTGATGGGGATGTTGTAACGCGGTTAAAAAACCTTTCTGTAAGTTGCCGAGAGAACTTGTGTTATCCGACATGGGCTTGCTCTGTGCGCATTCCGCCCATTATATCCGGCACCAGAAAGTCGATGGGCGTTGACAGGCTTTCTATGTCCTGCTTTTCGGTTAAAGTCATGGTGTTTTGGTTGAAAGGCCCCGACATAAAACTTTTGGCTTTATGAAGTTCCGCTAAACAGTCGGCAAAAGTTGGGATATTACCGTCCCATTCCAGAAGTGTGGAAACTCCTCCCGTTAATTGATAAGCAAGGCGATACAACTCCCAAACTTCTGCCTTGACCGGTCTGTCGTGCGTGTCGATAATATGGCTTCCGCAGTGGGTATGCCCCGCGAGATGGATCTGAACGACAGCATCGACAGGGAATTCGTACAGATATGTTACCGGATCGAAATCGTTGTTAAAGCCGGTGACAAATACGTTGTTGACATCCAGCAATATTCGGCAAGCCGTAGCGTTAACCAGTTCTTTAAAAAATTCCGGTTCGGATAAAGATGATTGGCCAAAACTTAAATAGCTGCTTGGATTTTCTAGTACCAAGGCATGCCCCAAAAAATCCTGCACACGATTGACGCGGGAAATAACATGCCCTAACGTCTGTTCATTGAGCGGTAACGGTAACAGATCATGGGAGTTCATTGAATTAACACCTGTCCAGCACAGGTGGTCGCTGACCCATCGTGCATTCACCTCAACCGCCAATCGTTTCAATTTCTTGAGATATTCAAAATCTAACGGATCAACGCTACCAATCGACAGGGATACGCCATGCAAAACGATGGGGTATTGTTCCGCCAATTGTTTTATGACGTAGCGGGGCCTACCGCCCGAATCCATAAAGTTTTCACTGATGGCTTCAAACCAGTCCACTTCAGGCTGTTCATTAATGATGTATTCAAAATGGGTATTGCGCAGCCCCAGCCCCAATCCTAAATTGGGGGGGCTGTTTGAAGCTGTTGCAGGAGACAACGGTAACGGCATATTTAGCTGCAACCACCGGCGC
>JBGAWU010000306.1:0-3719 GCA_044227425.1 Methyloglobulus sp. | reverse complement strand
GAAAACGACCCACCGAACCCACAAGACCCCTATGCGCTCTCTAAGTTTGAAGCCGAACAAGGCCTTCGGGAACTGGCCGAACAATCCGCCATGGACGTGGTTATTATTCGCCCTCCTTTAGTATATGCCGCCAACGCCCCAGGAAACTTTGCCCGTTTGATGGCGCTCACGAACAAGGCTGCCAAATTTCACATTCCCTTGCCGTTAGGCGACATTACTGGCCGCCGTAGCTTGGTCGCTGTCCAGAATTTGGTAAATTTTATTATGATTTGTATTGACCATCCGTCCGCAGCCAACCAAACATTTTTAATCGCCGATGGGAATGATACTTCGATCAAAGAATTGCTCTATGCGTGTGCGATAGCCCAAGGTGTGGAATTAAGATTGTTAAATGTTCCTCAGCAATGGCTTGAAATCGCCGCAACAGCCGTAGGTAAACAATCGATTGTACATAAAATATGCTCAAATTTGCAGGTGGATATTACCAAGGCGCGAACGACTTTGGGTTGGACTCCGCCAGTGGCATCGGTTATAGAAGGCTTAACGAAGACTTTGCATAATAATCCCTGAGTTTGTAATGGCTAAGCGAATATTTGATTTTTGCTTTGCGTCGCTTTCGGTAGTCATTTTTTTTGTACCGCTCATGGCAGTGGCGATCGCAGTGAAAATGACATCGATGGGTCCCGTAGTATATTGGTCAGACCGGGTAGGTTACGACAACAAGATTTTCAAAATGCCCAAGTTTCGGACAATGCATACGGAAACCCCAGCAGTAGCCACCCATCTTTTATCAGACCCCAGCCAATACCTGACGTCCGTCGGGCATTTTCTACGCAAATCCAGTCTTGATGAACTGCCACAGCTTTGGAGTATTTTAGTAGGGGATATGAGTTTTGTAGGGCCGAGACCTGCACTGTTTAATCAATACGACCTTATTACTTTACGAAGCAAGTATGGCGTACACCGTTTAGTCCCAGGCTTAACGGGCTGGGCGCAGATTAACGGCAGGGACGAGTTACCGATACCGCAGAAAGTCGAACTTGATGTAGAGTATATGCAAAGGAAATCTTTTGGGTTTGACCTTTATATAATAGGGTTAACTGTTATTAGGGTATTCCGTGGCGACGGGGTTCGCCATTGAACCGTTAAGTCAAGTGCATGATAATAGGTATTGTTTCACTCCAAAAATGATAAAAATACACCTTAAATGAGAACTCGGCTAGCCTATTGGTTTATCAGTCTTTCCCGACGCACCAAAGCGGTCATACTGATCTGTGCGGATACAATTTTTGCAATACTGGCTTTCTGGGCTGCGTTTTCTTTGCGTTTGGGAGTGTTTTATGTCCCTAAAGGCGATGTCTGGTATTTTTTCGCTGCCGCTCCCATCGTTGTCCTGCCTATTTTTTTAAGGCTCGGGCTTTACCGGGCTATTATCCGGTATATGGAAGTAAGGGCATTGTGGACAATAATCCAAGCATGCACACTTTATGCACTTGTATTTGCTTTCATCATTTATCTAACCGGGGTGAAAGGCGTACCAAGAACGGTTACCCCTTTAAATTGGTTGAATATGGTAGTGCTCGTGTCCAGTAGCCGTTTTTTTGTGCGCTGGTGGTTAGGTGATGTTTATCTCAGTTTGAGCGGCGCTAAACGTTTTGAAAAACGCAACCATAAAAATGTCGTAATTTACGGCGCCGGGGGAGCGGGCGTTCAATTAGCCGCTGCCCTGGCGCACAGAAGCGAATTTAAACCCGTTGCTTTTATAGACGACGATGTATCCTTGCATCGCCAAAAAGTTAATGGTTTGCGTATTTATCCATTAAGTTCATTAAGTTATTTAATCGACAGGCATAAGCTTACCGATGTCTTGTTGGCGATTCCATCGGCAACCCGGTCCAGAAGAAGCGAAATCATCAGCCTGCTGGAACCTTATGCGGTCCATGTTCTGTCAATGCCTGGACTATCCGACATTGCCGAGGGCAAAGTTAAAGTAGATTCGTTACAGGAGATTGATATTTCCGATCTTTTAAGCAGGGATTCAGTTCCGCCCGACGCATCCTTGCTATCCGCCAATAATTCCGGAAAAGCAGTAATGATTACCGGGGCTGGAGGTTCGATCGGATCGGAATTATGCCGCCAGATCATACAATTGAAACCTAAGCTGATTGTTTTGTTCGAGGTTTGTGAATATGCGCTCTACGCAATAGAAAAAAAATTATTAAACGAATGCAAAACAAAAAATATTGAAATTATAACGATCCTTGGTTCCATACAAGATATTGATAGGGTTGAACGGGTATGCACCGCCTTTGGCGTACAAACCATCTACCATGCGGCGGCTTATAAACATGTACCGATGGTTGAAAAAAACCCCTGTGAAGCGATCTGGAATAATGTGTTCGGGACGTTAAATACGGCTAAGGCCGCTATCAACGCCCAGGTCGAAACATTTGTGCTAATTTCTACCGACAAGGCAGTAAGGCCTACGAATACCATGGGCGCTACCAAAAGATTGGCGGAGATGGTTTTACAAGCGCTAAGCCAAAGTAACGGGAAAATACATAAAACCCGCTTCACTATGGTCAGGTTTGGTAATGTCCTTGACTCATCAGGCTCCGTCGTGCCGTTGTTTAAGGAGCAGATTGCCAAAGGCGGACCGGTGACAGTTACGGATTCACGGGTAATCCGCTATTTTATGACGATACCTGAAGCGGCTCAGTTGGTTATCCAAGCCGGAGCCATGGGGTTAGGCGGCGATGTTTTTGTTTTGGACATGGGCGAACCCATCCGTATTGTCGATCTGGCAAAACGAATGATCCATTTAAGCGGACTCGAAATAAAAGACGAGAACCATCCGCAAGGGGAAATTGAAATCAGTTTTATTGGCCTACGTCCTGGAGAGAAACTGTATGAAGAGCTGTTGATCGGGGACAATGTCTCGGAAACGGCGCACAAACGGATCATGCGTGCAGAAGAACAGGTTATACCTTGGCCGGAGCTTGAAATTTTGCTTTCAAACCTCGAAAAAGCGGCTAATGCGGAAGATTGCGAAGCTGTCAGGGCAATTTTGAGGTATGCCGTAACGGGATTTGTCCCGCAGTGTGAGATTCAGGATTTGCTCTGGAAAAAGTCTTACAGGACACAGCCGGATTTTGAAAACTTTGCCCATAAAAAAACCCTGTACGATGTCGTACAGGGTGATACAAATCAAGCAGGGATTTGAGGAGGCTCCGCTTGATGGTACAACACACAACTAAAACGAGACTACTTAGCCATTCTTTGGACGCATCACCATATTGCTGAATATAGCCGCACCCGCAAACAGGACAGTAGAAAAAATGAACTGGCCAGAAATAAAACTCCACAAGCCCGTCATAAAAAGCAATCCAATCAAAATATCTTTATTAAAAGTATTCATCATTTAAATTCCAAAAAGTTAGTAAGTCGGAGCAAACAGCAAAAACCGGGGGGATGGTTGTTGCTGAACGTACGATGCGTACTATACAGGGATAATATTTCGGCACAATACGCGATATATTAAATGAATTATTTCTTATTATTAAACAAAATAAAAAGTCAAGTTTTTTGTTACATTTGTCACAATTATTTTGTGACGAATTCCTTGAAATAATCGTTTGTGCCGATAACACGGATTAAGTATCCGAATATTTTGATGATTTTGGCGCTCAAAATCTTATTTTTTCTCGATTCCCTGATGG
>JBGAWU010000305.1:0-3761 GCA_044227425.1 Methyloglobulus sp. | reverse complement strand
GGTTTCCCCGGAATGATAGCAACGCGCGCGGTTATTGGCTTCGCCGCTGCATCCGCGAAAGTTAATGGCGGCGCTACGAAAGCCTTGGTTAAGTAGGACGGTTTGTAAGCCTTTGATATAACCCGATTGCGAACTGCCGGTTAAGCCGTGTAACAAAATGACGATGGGCTGGTCGCCAGTTCCGCAGAAATCGATATCGATAAAGTCGTTATCGGGTGTAATGAGGCGTTCCCGCCGGGATTCGGGTGGATTAGGCGCTTTACGGATTAAAGACGGATAAATTGTCTGCAAATGGCAGTTTTTAAGCCACCAAGCAGGTTTGAAAGGGGGCGGTTTTGGCATGGCTTACTGGTTGCCTAAAAGCTGGATGCTCCAGAATACTAAAAAGCCGCTGAATAATACCAGCGTTGAAATATTCTTTTCTTCGACTTCATGCGCTTCCATCAGGAGTTCTTCGGTAACGAGATAGAGCAATGCCGCCGCGCTGAAGGATAACACGCCGCCGACCAGGGCATGGGAAGCATCGGCTAACAAATAATTCCCCAGAAAAGCAAACAGGAAGACGGTTGCACCGAGTAATCCTGATATGCCGATAATTCGCCAGCCTTTTACGGATTCCGATGTCAGCGATAACCCAAGAAAAAGCAATTCAACCGATAAACCCAGCGCCAAAATCATCCCGGTTGTGCCGCCTGCGGCAAAACCGGCGCCGATGATAAATCCGTCCATCGAAACATCGATAAACGTTGCCAGCATTAAACCAATATTGGCGCTTGCTGTGGAGTCGGTTTGCAATGAAGCTTGATGCTCTAGGTTGATAGTCCAGAGTTTCAGCCCGTACATGAACAGGGAACCGGTTGCAAATGACCCGATCAAAATTAAGCCTGGCGCATGTTCGCGTTCGATTTCCGGCAATAGCTCAACAGCCAGCGCCGCCAAAACAACACCGGCGGCGAAATGTTGTATAAGGCTGCGGGTGTTATGGCTGGGACGCCAAAGCGAAGCCATGACGCCGCCCAATAAGGCGATACAGGCAGGGAAGGCCATGAGCATCAGGTCATGCGTACTGATCGATAGCGGGGCAAATGGGTTATACAGTTGATGAGTCCAAGCGGACGGTTCGGGTAGATTGAACAGGGTCATCAACATTGGAGGATAATTAAAGCAGTTTTTTCAAAGGCTAATGAGGAATCTTACGGCGAAAAATTGAATTATTTGTCAATCCGGCAAAGTTCTACCGTCTAACATGACTTGATGGATCTGCCCATTGATAAACAACTCCGTACCTGCCTTGCCGAAGCTTAAAGATTGGCTATCTAGTTCAAAACTTTGGTAAGAGCTGGAAGATGGCGCTATTGTAGCGCCAAAAGGCTGATTTGCCTAACGGGAAACGATCCTAATAATTTAGGTTAAACAGTTAAAGGGTCAAAAAGACCGATAGCTATCACATTTTCAGAATGGAGCAGTTCACGTTAATTGCTGGGCTATCCTCTTTTTATACTCAATCAAATAAATGACCCGTCTCAGCGTTTCTTTGAAAGCCAATTGCTGCACCGGTTTGGTGACATAGGTTGTGCTGCCGGCGATTATTGCCTTGGCTTCATCCAAAGGTGAGGTCAGCCCCGTCACCATAATGATGGGCGTCTCTTTATATTTTTCGTACTTCCGCAGAAGGGCGCAGGTTTGGTAGCCGTCCATCCCCGGCATCATGGCGTCCAGAAAAATAATGTCGTAGTTGGCGGCTATTGCCTGTTTAATGGCGCTTTCGCCACTAACGGCAAAATCGATGGTGCCAATTTGCGGTTGCATGGAGAGCGTTAGCGTTAATAACTTTAGAAAAGAAGGGTTGTCGTCCACAATTAATACCTGATAAACCGCAGGATTGGTCGTATCGGTTATTTCCTGATCCGGGGCGGCTGGACTTACCGCACCTTCTGTGGTTAATGGCGATGAGTTATCGGTATCTTTGGCTTCGGTTAGTAAATGGTCGCTCATAATAGTTATCTCTATTATATAATTGTTATTTATTAACAATGGTTTGTTATAAAAAATAGGATGTTTTTTAGGCGGGTAAGTGGGACAACAGAACGGTTTTTTACATCGTACGACAAAACCTCAACCTATATACCGGCAAAAGAACACGCTGTCTATATAGCTACTTTCATGGAAAACAATGGATTCAAATTATAGGGTTTACAGTAAAAAATAAGCCAGCTTATATTCACGACAACTTTTAGTTGTATTAGCAGCTCAATTAAACACCAATGGTGAAAATAAATCTATGCGTTAGGTCACAGTTTGTATGGGGGACGCCCACATTTATTTTTTAAGTAGCTAGATATTTAGGGTCTTAATTAGCCGGTAAGCTATTGAATAGGTTCTAATAAGTTATTTACATTAACCTTGCTGCTGTCCTATTTTCAGTGTAGTCAAGCACATTTAACAAGGCTTACATTCATTATCCCGTTGTCGATTTTCTTGCAGCGGATAGCAATGGGTAAAAATTGCTGGATTTCCTCGGCATTAGTAACCGATAGTCGCCGTCGCATGAGTCATTTGTTTGTTGTTTTGCTAAGATGTAATTGATGTATATGGCTTTTACGTGCACTTGGCAAGGGTTAATACGCTACATAAAATTTGCCTGCCGCTTTCATCTCAGGAACCGTCGATTTCGATAGTGATCGGTTTCCCATACCAACAGCAAATTACGAAAACAAGGCCTTATATCTTTGTCGTGTTATTTGCATTAATCATGTCCAGACCTCTTGAGTTGGATTTTGGCCCACACCAAAGCCATTCGTGAATGGCATGGTGCAAGCCATGTTGGTTTAATGAAATTTTACTAACTTAAAGCATTATTCTACGTAGTGTGGCGGGTTTTTTCTTGGTGAATATCGTCCCGTTAGGCGACCTTATTTTGATCCTAAGACAAAACACTCAAGAACCCTTCCTTTTTCGCTTCGCTGAAAAAAGCTTTTCAGCCAGCTTTGATGTTTCAATAAAGGAAGGGTTCGCACAAATAGCCTACGTTATCGGACTGAGTTTAATTTTGGTCCTTGCCAACTAAACCCGCTTGTCAGCTTATTACTGGGCAGGGGCTTCTTCTTTCGGGGTGGCGGCAGGCTCCGTTTGGGTAGCTGTTCCTTTCTGTTCCTCGGCATGTTTTTTAGCTTCGGCTTCTTGTTTTCTTCTTTCCTTCTTTTTCGCTATGGCGGCCTTTTGTTCCGCAGCCTGTCTTGCGGCGATGCCTCCCGTGCCGTAAGTATCCTCAGCTTGGCTAAGCGCAGGCGTTAATAAGGTAACAGCTAGGGCAAGGACTAAAGGTAAAGTCATTTTTGGTAACAAAAAATTCATCATTAATCTCCTATTTAATAAGCTTTTTAAGTTTGTACTTCCGATTGCGTTGCTTTGGATTGTCAACATAACGATATAGTTTCATCCGAATTAATAGCATCGCATATTTATCTGTAGGCAAGCAACTTGTGTGGACGGCTCACAAGTCCGGACATAGTCTATCGGTTTACCCGAGCTTTGGATATGTGGCAAATCGCCGCATCATAGATTTTTATAAAATAATTATAAATCAATAGGTTGTTTATTAATCTGAATGGATGCTTGGCGCGTCGTGTTGCAAATTTCGGCAATAATCCGCCCAAATGCTATCGGCATTGTTAGACGAATTTTGCCAAGAGCCTTCGTCTCAACCTTTAATGGGCAAGCTATGGTACGGCTTGGCTGTTTTCCTTGGTTTCGTCGACAAA
>JBGAWU010000304.1:0-3765 GCA_044227425.1 Methyloglobulus sp. | reverse complement strand
CTTCTTCACTCGCGTAAATACCGCCCTGGACTGGCGCAAAATGTTTACCGACTGACGTTTGTAGCGTTGAAATGACGAAGCCGAAATCTTCAAGGTTTTGTTCCGCAACAGCAGGCAAACCCTGCATCATAACGAGGTAACACAAATGCTCGGCCTGGTCTCGAGGGAAAATCGGCAATGCTTTAAACGCAGCTAACTCTTGCTCGCCGTGCAAACCCTGTCCGCGCCGGTCGAAAACCAGAATAAAACGCCAGTTTTCCGGTACAGACAAATGGGAAAGGACAGGAGGGATGATAGTGTTTTCCCCGCGTCCGCCATCGACCACCAAACCGCCGTACTCAAACACGCCGATGCCGATGCCTGAACGTAAGCCTCTGTCCATGACCGACGCGATGTCGCGTACGGTTAAACCCAAATCATAAAGCGCATTTAAAGCCGAACCAATGGCCAGTGCCATCTGGGTTCCCGAACCAAGGCCCACATGCTCCGGTATTGCAGATTCAATCACAATCTCAACGCAGTCAGATACGGACATCGCCCGACATAACTGGGTCAAGCACCGTTCGGCGCGTTCTTCGGAAGGGCCGAAAACACGCCGTTGACCCGAAGCGCATAAGGTCAACCGGGTTTGGATTTCATTCAATGCTATGCCGATGCTGCCGAAATGGCGCCCCAGCGAACCGCTTAAATCGATAAAACCCATGTGCAATCGTGCGGGTGCGCAGACGGAAATCTTGATTTTGGAGGACATTAATTCGGAACTAACTTCAACGGTTCGAAAGACGAGATTATAAACCGTTTACAGAGGGCTTGGCTAAGCTTTGCAGAAGCTGTAGCAGGTCATCAAAGCGATGGTCGCACAACGCATCGGTAACGGGATCAACCGGAAAAGTCGAAGGGATGAAAGCACAACACGCACCCGCACCGGATGCCGCCACGACCCCGGTAGGCGAATCTTCAAATACGATACAATGGCGGATATCGACCTTCAATCTATTCGCCGCTGCTAAGAAAATATCCGGCGCTGGTTTGGGACATTCGACATCGTCGCCCGTGACGATAACAGGAAATCGGTGTTTTATCCCGGCAAGCTCAAGACATTCGTGTGCATTCGAAGCCGGACTGTTAGTCGCTATGGCTACCGGAACACCGTTAACCGCGGCATAGTCCAACAACTCGGTCACACCTGCTTTAACAACAATGCCATGCGTTTCGACATGGTTACGCCAATGACAGCTGGCTATCGCCTTAAAATGTTGCACATCGAAATTATCCCCGAATTTTTCTATCAGTTTTTCCTGAATCTGGGCGAAACGATAACCGGAGAACGACCTGAAAAAATGCGCCTCGGTTTGATAACCCAAGGCACCCAAAGCAAGCCGCCAAGCCTCGAAATAGGCCGGTTCGGTATCCAACACCAAACCGTCCATATCGAAGATAAATGCGGCAAACCGGCTTAATCGGGACATGCAACCACTTTGATAAATTCGCCCGGCGCCTCCCGGCTCGACCCGACAACAATCCGCTTGCGGCCATCCTCAGCCTGTTCCACTAAACCGGCGATTTCGACCATTTCTCCGGTAACGGCCTGTCCGGTGTAGGTTGCAGTAAAACAAACAACACTACCGACCGCTTTGTCGTCAATTGTAAAAAGCGCCGGGTAATCGAAACCGTAGAAATCATCCGTCACTTTCCTTTGCAGAACGATAGCGCCGCATTTTTTATATTGAGTAATATTGTCGTCCAGCGGTTCCACCACCAAGTTTAAGTCAAACTTTCGACCGTTAACCAGTGCCTTATTGTATTTCCGCCGCTCATGCCAAACATACGACGCCAAGCTCAACGCACACGAACGACGGGCATAGGATTCGTGCCAGCCCTGCTCTTCCAATTCGCTCAATTGCTTACATTCAATGAGCTTTTGGGTGAGTAGCCTGGCTTTATGAAAAAGCGTACGGTCATACAACACCAAATCAATATCGGAAGCGGATTGCTGCACACCGATTAATACTGAACCCGTCACGCCAACCAGTGATAAATCCAGCCCATTATCTTGGTATAAACGGCATAAATCGAACAAATCCTGTTCAACCGGATCACGCTGTCGGCTCGCCATAATCTGCTGCAAACGCAATCTCGGCCGATGATGGCGGGTAATTAATCCTGTCCCGACACCATGCAATGAAGCATCGAGTACCGGGGAATGATACAAATACTGAGGAAAATGGCGCTCCAGATAGGCATTGGCCGATTCGGTTGAAACCTTATGCCAGCTTCTATTTTCGCTGTCCTGGCGCTTGATATAACGTAAAAAACACAACACTTTTTCTTGGTTTCCGCATGTTTCGACGCCGTGCTGGACGACGGCAAAACACAGCCCTTCGGCTGTTTCGATAAAATCTTTCGGGAAATAAGACCGGATAGTTGAAGGCATAAAAAAATTATTAATTTCTATCTAAATAAAACAATGGCTTGCCAAAATAAAAAATACGGTTCGAAACCAGTTTGGCTTTTCAGGTACGCCAATGCGAACCTAAGCATAAATTATATTGAAAAGCTTAGCTTAATCTTCTATGCTCACGCAGTTTTGACATTTAGATCAAAGTCGTATCTTAACATGCCCTAAATCACACATAGGAAACCTTATGAAAATTGGTGTACCGAAAGAAATTCACCCCGGTGAAAAGCGCGTAGCCACAACCCCGGAAGCTGCGGAGCAAATCATTAAACTGGGCTTTAGCGTCAGCATCGAAAGCGGTGCAGGCTTACATGCGGATATCAGCGATGAAGTTTATAAAGAAGCGGGCGTCGAGATAGTAAAAGATGCTAAAACCCTCTGGGAAACGTCCGACATCGTCATGAAGGTACGCGCCCCCGAGCAACATCCGGAACTCGATATCAACGAAATCGATTTGCTACCGCAAGGCGGTAACTTAATCAGCTTCATCTGGCCCGCGCAAAACGAAGAGTTGATGAATAAACTGGCCGCCAAAGGCGCAACCGTGTTGGCGATGGACAGCGTACCGCGAATTTCACGGGCGCAAAAACTGGATGCCTTAAGCTCGATGGCGAATATCGCCGGCTATCGTGCCATTATTGAAGCCGCGCAACATTTCGGGCGCTTTTTCACCGGCCAGATTACCGCCGCAGGTAAAATCCCTCCTGCCAAAGTGCTGGTCATCGGAGCGGGCGTGGCCGGATTGGCCGCTATCGGAACAGCAAAAAGCATGGGGGCTATCGTACGTTCATTCGATACCCGCCCTGAAGTGAAAGAGCAAATCGAAAGTATGGACGCCGAATTTTTGATGCTCGATTTCAAGGAAGAAGGCTCCGGCACGGGCGGCTATGCCAAAACCATGTCCAAAGAGTTCATCGAAGCGGAAATGGCCTTGTTTGCCAAGCAGGCGATAGAAGTGGACATTATCGTAACTACTGCGTTAATTCCCGGTAAACCGGCGCCCAAATTAATCACAAAGGCAATGGTTCTGTCCATGAAACCTGGCAGCGTCATCGTCGATTTGGCGGCGGAACAAGGCGGCAACTGCGAATTGACTGAAAAAGACAAGGTCGTTGTAAAACATGATGTCACCATTATCGGTTATACCAACCTACCGAGCCGTTTAGCCAACCAGTCCAGCCAGCTGTACGCCACTAATTTAAGGCATTTGTTGACAGACCTCACTCCGGAAAAGAACGGGATCATCAATGTCAACATGGAAGATGAAGTCATCCGCGGCACAACAGTGATCAAGGAAGGCAAAATCA
>JBGAWU010000303.1:0-3773 GCA_044227425.1 Methyloglobulus sp. | reverse complement strand
TCGCCCCTCTGCCGACCGCAAAAGCGTACTCCACAATATTGTGCAGTTCCCGGATATTCCCCGGCCACCGGTAGTCGAGCAAAACGCGCATCGCATCGGGATCGATTTTTTCAATGACGCGCACCCGTTTGTCATTGTGCATCTCGATAAAATGCCAAATCAATACGCTGACATCTTCCCGCCGGTCCCGTAACGGCGGAAGAAAAATGGGGACAACCCTTAACCGATACATTAAATCTTCGCGAAACCGGCCATTTTTTACCTCTTCCCTTAAGGAACGGTGCGTCGCCGCCACAATCCGAACATCGACATCTATGGTTTTGTTGCCGCCGACGGGAAAATAATTCCTCTCCTGCAACACCCTGAGCAGTTTGGCCTGCAATTCCAAAGGCAATTCAGCCACTTCATCCAGAAACAAAGTGCCGCCGTGTGCACGTTGGAACAAACCGTTATGGTCTTTCACAGCTCCGGTAAATGCACCACGGACATGGCCGAACAATTCGCTTTCCAATAAATTACTGGATAAAGCCGCACAATTAATGGCTAAAAAAGGCGAATTTTGCCGTACGCTTAACTTATGGATAGCTTTCGCAACCAACTCTTTACCGGTTCCGCTTTCGCCCCTGACCAGAACGGTAGCATCGGTTTCCGCCGCATTCTGGATAATCTGAAAAACGTCCCGCATGGCTGGGGAGCGGCTCAATATTCCGTAGAAATTTTGTTTCGATGCGTTAGGTTCTTTAATCGGCGAGAACCGGGCATCGGTCTCCAACACTTCGGTAAATAACCCGATGCCGCCAAGAAAATTACCTTGGTTATCGAACAACGGCTGGACGTGGCGATTTAACTCGATAGAGCTACCGCCTATTGCCTGACCCAAGCTTATGACTTTCTCGGAAAGCGACCCTTTACCCTCAATCATGCACTCCTTTATACACGGCTTGCCGATGACAGCTTCACGATTCAATCCTGTCAATTTCTCCATGCCATCACTCCAATACAGCACACATTGTTCTTTATCAAGAATGTACTGGTTTAATTGCCAGGAAAAATTAAGTAGACAGGTTATCAGCGATGCACGGTCAATTTGGTTTAACCACGATTGACCGGCGATAGTTTCAGTTAATGAAGGTGCTTGTTTCATTTTGACCGTACTGAATCATATTCAAATTAAAATGAAACATTACCTGAAACATAAGAAAAACGAAACAAGATGTTTTTATTTGCCGAGCCTAAAGGGCGATTGAGTACCGCCGAAATCCGTTTTTATCCTTTCATCTACCGATTCTTGGCGGTTAGTTATTCGAGTTAGGATTGCTTGCCGGTAATTCTTGGGGTACCGCAGACGGTTTAGTAAGGCTCTCATCCATCAATTTGATAGGCTCTCCCCAATTTTGGGTTTGGAGGGGTTGGTTTTTCTGATGTTGGGTAAAATGACCGCTCCTATATTCCCACAGCAGCAGAAAAATATTGGCTAAAAAAACGAGCAGACAAAGTATTTTCATCATGGTCTTTGTAATACCAGGGCAAGTCCGATAAGCACTAAATCGGGCTGAACAATCATTTTTCTTTCGATCTGTGCGGCGACAAGATCGGCATCGCCGCCAGTCAGAAGGAGTCCAAAATCTTCAGAATAGTTTTTTAACACCTGTTCGACTAAGCCACTAGCAGCAGCTAATGTTCCGTTGGAAATGGCGGCATCAGTAAATGTTGCGAGTCCTTTAGGGTACTCGGTAAAAACAGGTTGCAAGTTTGCCGTACCTGTAGTGAGAGCCGACCGCATTAATCGCAATCCAGGACAAATGAGCCCGCCTAAGTGTTTTCCCGTCGAATCCACGCAATCTAAAGTAATGGCCGTACCGCAGCCCACGATACACAAAGCCTTACGATAAAGATTGTATCCGGCAATCATGTTTAACCATCGGTCAACACCTAATTTTTGAGGTTCCGGATAAGCATTACGCACACCGAAACTCTCCGCCTCGGACCGTGCGATCAATATAGAAATTGAAGGCCACAGTTCATTTGCAACCGATTCTACTAGCGCTAATAAACGGTTAGCACCAACAGAAGCGATGGCTATTCGATTTGGCGGTTGAAGGGCTTGCCAGTTAAGAACTAAGGCTTCGCGGTTTAATTCAGCATTATTAATCGGAATGCCACTTTCGATATCGAGTCCATTTGCGGTTGCCCATTTCAATCGGCTATTGCCTATATCGATTAACAGGTTCATACGCCGTTGCTAAAACTGACCTCGCCGGATGCGTAAGCTTGAATAGTGCCATCAGGACGGGCAAGCAGCAGTAATCCTTGGTCGTCGATACCTTTTACGATGCCTTTATAACTGCGTTCGCCAATGTAAAGCGTTCCCGGTTTATCTTTAAGGCAGTCGTATTCGCGCCATTCATTCAGGTAAGTTGCTATACCGACTTCTTCGAATTTAACAAGAACCTGGAACAATTGATTTAGCAAGGTGCTCACCAACAGGTTTCTGACTGTAATGATGGGTTCCCCTATAATTCTGCATAGATCAATCCACTCTTGCGTGATGGAGACGGCTTCGGATTGCGAGAGGGAAATATTCAAGCCCAAGCCGATAACCGCTGCGCAGGGGCCGTCGGATTCTCCGGAGACTTCCACCAGAATTCCGCCGAGTTTTTTATTGTTGCAATAGATATCGTTAGGCCATTTCAATTGAAAATCATACGGAAAATGCTGTTTAAGCGCCCGGACCACAGCGACGCCGATAACAAGGCTTAAACCCGAAATCGCCATTGGGCTTGATTGGAAGCGCCAAAGTATCGAGAGATAAATGTTTTTCCCAAACGGCGATACCCAGTTCCGTCCCCGGCGTCCTCTGCCAGCGGTTTGTTGTTCCGCAAGACAAACGCAGCCGGAAGGTGCGTTTTCGGCAGTGCGTTTCACAAGATGGGAGTTGGTGGAAGGAATGCGGTCGAACAGGTCGAATGCTGTGATGGAAGCTTTTGCATTGTCATCCAAGTTAGCAAAAATCAACCTTTTATCCAATAACTCCAACGGTTTTACCAATCGATAGCCTTTTCCAGTCACGGCGATATATTCCAAGCCGAGTTCGTCCAGGCTTTGGAATTGTTTCCAAATACCTGAGCGGCTGATAGCCAATACCTCGGCCAGTTCCGTCCCGGAGTGGAATTGACCGTCCGCAAGCAAGGTTAAGATGGTTTTTTGCGAATGAGAAAGAAGCAACGGATTGTTCTCGAATTATTAGCGGCTTGAAAGCAAGCTAGTAATTTATCATTAATTCTTGCTACATAGCGCGTTTAATTCAGTTAGGACCCGCAAATACTCCTGTTTCATGGATTCGAGTAGTTGTTGTGTGATGCCCAGGTGATTGTTTTTACCGGCTTGCTCCATTGCCATACAGAGTTCAGTCAACTTACCGCTTCCGACGTTTGAACTGAGTGATTTTAAACCATGCGCCAGCTTACGGATACTTTCGGCATCTTCATTTTCAATGCTTTGTTGTAGATGGCTCAGCGTTTGCGCCGCATTCTGTTGAAATGCCTGTGTCAACGAATAGATAAAAGCCAAATCTTCAGTATTATCCATTTTGAATTGCCGGGTAAAAAACTCCAAATCGATTGCTGTACTGTCCTCAACGACGTTGATGGCTTTGACTAAAGTATTAATGTCGGTTTTCAATGCGGGTTGGTCTGAAAGGACCAACGGCTCCGGCAACCATTGTTGCATGACTTTACTTAGGTCCTGCCGGGTGAATGGTTTTGTCACCCAGC
>JBGAWU010000302.1:0-3779 GCA_044227425.1 Methyloglobulus sp. | reverse complement strand
CGTCGGGCAGGTGCAACCGATTATCGCGGCAAGTTGAAAGATTGGCCAGATTTTATTAACGACTTTTTGGACCGCAAGAAAGTCACCGATTTAATATTGCTTGGTGAACAACGCCAGTATCATAAAGTAGCTATACAAGCAGCAAAATCGCGCGGGATTCAAATTGTCACCACCGATTTCGGCTATTTGCGTCCCGATTGGATTACATTGGAGCATAACGGCATGTCAACAGACTCCCTGTTTCCAACCGACCCCGGACAAATAATGGCTTTGGCGGCAAAGGTTCAGAAACCGGATCTCAGCCGCCGTTATTCCGATAGCTTTTTCACCCAGGCCGTTTGGGATACGGGTTATTACCTGCTCTGCCTGTTTTTCCGGGTATTTTACCCTTTCTACCAATCGCACCATATTTACCATCCTGTACTTGCGAATATCGGCACTGGAGTGCATTTATTAAAAACCCGCTTCGCCGCCAAGAAAACGCAACAGCTTATTGAACAAATCCGAAATAACGCCACACCCTATTTCGTTTTTCCCTTGCAAATGCAAAACGATTTTCAGATTCGAGTCTATTCAAAGTTCGGTAATCTTCAAGCCGCCATCCAGGAAGTCATCCAGTCGTTTGCCAATCACGCCCCTGCAAATTCGCAATTAGTCATTAAAATTCATCCCCTGGATCCTTGCTTGGTTAATTGGAAACGTTACGCTGCAAATATTGCCAAAAACTACGGAATTAGCGGGCGAGTCTGTTTTTTGGACGGCGGTTCACTTGATGCTTTACTGGAAAAAGCGCAAGGCGTCGTCACTATCAACAGCACCGTAGGTATTTGGACTCTGTTAATGGGACGGCCTTTGATTACCCTTGGCAGCGCCGTTTACAATATCGCCGGTTTATCTTTTACAGGTCCGCTGGATCAGTTTTGGCAAACCCCCGAAAAACCCGACTTGTCACTGCGCGATGCGTTCATCCGGGCAATGGCCGGAACCATACAGCTTCGCGGGGTATATTATAATGAGCCTGGGCTTTCCGCGGCGGTGGCTGAAGCCGTAGAACGGCTGGATCAAAACAAAATTAACCTGCCTTTATGAACCTATGAATATTGTCATTATAGGAGCTAGCGCTGGTATCGGCTTTGCTTTGGCAAAGCGTTACGCAACACCGGACGCCACTTTAGGACTGATCGGTCGAAACAGGACTAAATTAACGGTTATTGAAACGGTTTGCCGTCAACAAGGCGCCCGGGTCATTATTGCGGCGATCGATGTCAGCGATAGCCATGCAATAAATGACTGGCTACTGAAGTTCGACCGGCAATTTCCGGTGGACTTACTGATCGCCAACGCAGGCGTTACCAGCATTATGCCTGGCAATGGCGAAGGGGAATCTTGGGAAGCAATATCCAATGTTTTGACCGTCAACATTAATGGCGTCTTCAATAGCGTTTATCCATTGCTTGAACCGATGCGGCAACGAAAAACCGGGCAAATAGCCCTAGTCAGCTCATTGGCTGCATTTCGAGGCATGGCTATCAGCCCGGCTTACTGCGCCAGCAAAGCCGCAATAAAATCATACGGGGAAGCCTTACGGGGTTGGTTGCGACCTTACGGTGTGAAGGTTTCGGTTATTTGCCCCGGGTTTGTCAAATCGGAACTGAGCGACCATTTTCCGGAACCTAAATTGTTAATCATGTCGGCTGACCAAGCCGCAAGCATTATCCAAAAAGGCTTAAACAAGGACAAGGCGTTAATCAGCTTTCCTTTCCCACTTGATCTGGGGATGATTTTGTTGTCTTTGCTGCCTGCCAGACTCGGCGACTGGATATTGGATCTTTTCAAATACGGCGCGACCTCAAAGAACAAGTAAAAATATTTATTACATTCAACGATTTCCTGCGTTTAAAACGAATCTGTAGTTGGTTAATGCCTAATTTAATTGTCTGTCAGCGATTCGTCAGTTCTTCTTTTAAAACTGCCCAATATTCGGTAAGACGCAGCAATCGCCCGCCTCGTTTATTGAACAGTTTGATTTTGGTTTTGGCAGGCCAAGAATCGTAATTTCCTTCTGCGTTTTTGGAGTATTTTAAATCACCACTCACAAGCCGCTTTATCATATCGACGGCCAGTTTCCCTCCAATCCTAAAAAGCTCCACTTGGTGCTTAAATACACTGGCATTGTTTTCAACGCTCAATACAGATTGCCCTAAAATCGTGCCGGTATCAAAATTCTCATCGACTAGATGCACCGTCACCCCTAAAGTACGCTCGTTTTCAAACAACGCAGCAAACACGGGATCCACGCCTTTGTATTTAGGCAAAATCGAGGGATGGATGTTAAGGCAAGATAGTGCAGGTATAGCAATCACCTCGCATGAAACTTTTTGGTTAAAGTTGGCCAGTAGAATTACATCCGGCTTCAATGTTTTTAAAAACGCCAAACCCGAACTGGTATTGATGTTTTTCGTCCGATATACTGGAACATCATCGTCAACTGGATTGATTAACAAAAACCTTTTGAGGAAAAGGTAAAGGTCGGTCTGCATGAATTGTAAAACCGTGTAAGTCATTCCCGATGTCCCAATCAGCCGCAAAGCGCTGCCAATCCAGGTTTCTTTAGCCGAAAAAATACGCTGGGAATAAACTAATCCAATAATCTTTAAGGCAGGTTCGTCACCTAGCGCTTTGATAACTACATCAGCAAAAATACCGGGATACGAGCACAGTACAACCCTAAGTTGAGTGAGCTGTTCATGGGAGGACGGCGGAAAATTAATACAATTTGCTATCAGGCTATTACCCTTGTGGCAAACGTTTTTGGCTATTCAATACGTTGAACCACTACTTGTAAACAATACTCGGACAAAACGGGTACCATCATTAAAAACAGCAAGTTACGCCACATTTCGCCATTCTTCAACCAATATCTCCATCGTTTTGTCAATCTGGGCCTCAGTATGTTCGGATGACAAAAAGAACCGTAATCTTGCGCTTTTTTCGGGAACAACCGGGTACATAATAGGTTGGACATTGATGCCCCGTTCATAGAGCGCAATTGATAGCCGAGCCGCACTTTGGGAACTTCCGGTAATTGCTGCAACAATAGCAATGCCTTGGCTTAAACCAGTGTCAATTCCCGCCGCTTTTGCTTTCGCGAGAAAATACTTTGAAATCGTTTGTAAGCGTTGAACCCGCTGGGGTTCGCGCTTAATAATTTTCAATGCTTCCAAACAGGGGGCAATCACTTGCGGCGGTGCGCCGACGCTATACAGAAAACCCGGCACAAGAAACTTAATGTGCTCGACCAACGCGGATTCGCCGGCAATAAAGCCACCACATCCGGCTAACGCCTTGCTGAGCGTCCCCATCCATATATCGACATCCTTGCCGCCAATCCCAAAATGTTCGCGGATGCCAAGGCCATGTTTCCCCATCACCCCAAAAGAGTGCGCCTCATCCACCATCAAGAAGGTACGGTGTTTTTGTTTTATCGAAATAAATTCCGGTAAATCCGGATAATCGCCATCCATGCTGTAAAGACCTTCGATAACCACCAACACACGTTCATAATTTCGTCGTTGTTCGGTCAAAATTTTGTCCAGAGCCGCATAATCATTGTGAGGGAACGATAACCGGCGGGCGCCGGATAACTGCGCTCCCATCAGGATGCTGTTATGGGCCAATTCGTCGTGGATAATGAGATCTTTATTACCAAACAAATAACCAATGGTTGTAACATTGGTCGCATGTCCGCTCACCAAAACAACAGCATCTTCAACTTGATA
>JBGAWU010000301.1:0-3787 GCA_044227425.1 Methyloglobulus sp. | reverse complement strand
GAATAACTGCCGAGTACGCTATCGCTAGGATCGACGATTTGAGTGCTTAAAGGCATCGATATAAGCATTTTTTTGCCCAATTCATGGAAGTTTTTATCGGCGCAGGACATTTCCACATCGCTCAAGGCGGGCCCCACTGCTTGCGAGGCTAAACTTGAATTGAAAATGGTCAGCCTAGCTACTCCCAGTGTGCCGTCCGGTTTTTTAACATAAATTTCCGATGCCGGTTTAGTTTCAGGGTTGGCGAAGCGTCTCGTCCCGAACGGATCTAACCCGTTGAATATATTGTTTGCACGCCCATCCCAGAAATTTCTGAAGTTATAGACGGCATTAATTACCGAAGGCGTATTACGTGGTGCAACTTGCCGTACGGTATGTCCAGCAACATTGAAGAATGGCATACCAACGCCGGGGATCGGAAACGTTTTTTCGCAGACTTCTCTCCTTCCGCTTGGGGTTAGCGATAAATATTTAGAAGGGTAGACGCCGTGTGAAGAAGCAATGTCGTCGGTATCAAAAACCACCTCGGCATGTCGGTCGGCTTGTAAAGGCTGGCCTGGAATGGCAGTAGCGGGTTCTAAATATTTTTTAAAAGGAAAATCACCTTTTTTCAATGTGTAATTAGGCCCTTTGCCCGGAGCAGCCATTAACGGGTCGGGAAATGAAAGGTATGGGGTTGTCATGGCAACGGCGGATGTCGCCATAAAATTGAATATATTGCCTATTGGCGTTGTGCCGTCACTGGCAAATTCGCCGCTGGCGTTGCGCATGCCAGGGTTAATTTGGTTTTTTATACGGTTATCGGCACCTGCATGAAAATGGCAGCTTGCACATGCGATTCCATCGCTACCTACCGAGCTATCCCAAAAGAGCATTTTTCCAAGGGCGATCAATGCGGCCTTGTTTTTTACGATTTCAGGATAAATAGAGTTCTTGACACCATTCTCGTCAAGGACATAGGGTTCAGGCGGGGGATTGCATTTAAGTGACCTCGGCAATTCTGGAAATGCTTGCAGGTTGGTGGTGTCACAAAAATTTGGCAAAAGCCTGGGTTTTAATGGAAGAGCCGATGCGGGGCTAGACATACAAGCCAGAAAAATAATGGCTAATGGAACTAGGCCATTATTGGCGCTTTCTTGATGTTTTACTATTTTTTGCAGGATATTTATTTTCATAGCTTACCTCTTAACAGGAAAGTCAAATACATTCGAATATTAGTAGCCTATATCGCTGGCTTGTTACGTAATAACAGTTCAATAATCTCTAACACCGGATCTAACGAGTTGGCGTATCCCATACATAGGCCAAAAAAAATAAATCGGTTTGCTACGAAATTTTTTGATAACTTAAGAACTAACCTCTGCTTGGATAAAACCGGAAACAAAGGGGGGTACCAACTTCTTTTCTGGCTAAAACTTTAAACTCGAACAAATTCTATTTAAATCAATTAAAAATAAATATTAGTAAGAATACTTATACCGCTTAAAGTAATAACCTATTGAGAAAGCAGCATTAAAACTCAAACTGGTCGGGCTTGTTTACGATGGCAGGAGGAACTGATTCCTCCTGCCATCGGCCATTTAAAGTATCACTTGAAGTTAATATTGGTACTTAAGCTAGCACCACCCCCGTTCGACCATGCTGTCACCTGGGTGATTGAAGCGGCTGGAATAACGCCGGGTTTAATCCATAGCTGCCATTTACCAAAAGTATCGACTTTAGTACTCCCTACTAAGATACCCGTCGTTGCTGTTCCCAAGCGGACAGAGATTGTCTTCCCAGGTACAGAGCCACTACCTTCCAACAACCACTCGCTACTCGACTTGACATAATCGCTTTTGGCTATGCTTACTGTATCGGGTAAAACAGCTGCTTTAACATCTACCATTACAGTTGCTATTGCAGTTCCGCCGTGTCCGTCATTGATGGTATATTTAAAGGTATCGGTCCCTATTACCCCGGCTTTTGCCGCATAAGACAACACGGCGCCATCGGTTGTGACCTTGTTGCCCAAGGGGGTAACGAGTGTTGCATTAGCTATACTGAGCGTTAGATGGTCACCGTCGATATCGGAGTCATTATTTAATACAAAGATACTCATTTTGACGCCAGGATTCATGATCGCATTATCATCGACGGCTACCGGAACCGTATTGACAGGCGATACGGTAACAGTCACCACGCCGATGTCTACTCCGCCGCGTCCGTCTGATACTACATAGGTGAAAGTATCGACACCATTGAAATTCGCCTTCGGTATATAAGTAACAGTCAAGTTGTCGGGATTAATCACAACTGTTCCGCCATTGGCAGATGGCAAAGCTGATGCAACTGATAATTCGCTATGCCCAGGTCCGCTATCAGCGTCAGTATCATTGATCAACACATCAATAGTTACTGAAGTATTTTCATTAGTGACGGCATTATCATCGACAGCAATTGGAATATGGTTAGCTAAAGCATTGACGGTAACCGACACGGTACCGACAGCGGTGGCTTTGCCGTCTGATACGGTATAGGTAAAATTATCAACGCCTACGAAACCTGCTGCTGGCGTGTAATTCAGAGTTCCATCAGGGTTAATGGCAACTGTGCCGCCTTGGTCGGTCGGCGAGCTTACGTTTACTATGGTTAAATAATCGCCGTTGATATCAACATCATTCGCCAATACCGGGATCATCATAATGGGTGTATCGACCACAGTGAGCAAGGATTCACCTTTTACTATTGGCGCACTATTCGAAGCCGTTGCCGCGCTGCAAATCAACGATTGGTCCAGCACTGGCGAATCGGTAACTTCACCGAAGCCAGGTTCACCTGCAGCAGGTGGTGGTGCTTGCCAATTTAATATGTTATTCGTGAAATTTCCAGTAGCGGTGGGGTAGATGCCGTCGCCCTTTGTCCGTACTTTTGTCGGATCAACGAAGGATAGAATACGATTGCGGACATTACTAATGGGTGTGCTGGTATAGTTCGGATCGCTATAAGAAGTTGACGGTATGGTGCTCAATGTACGCGGATCCATTGCTGCCCCTTCAAACGGAAAAGGCACAAGCGGTTGGGGAGTGGGCTCACATTCGCCAATCCCGTCATGGTTAGTATCAAGACAGCCGCCTGGACTTAAACGACGGTCTAGGTTCCAAGGTATGCCTGTGAATGATACTGGCGTTGCCAGCGCATTCAGGTCTATTTCAACCATTTCAGGAACTGCAATGCCTCCCAAACCTATCCCTAAAGGGAATAAATATTGTCCGTTGGTTGCCTCATTGCCGTTTATATCGGCTGTTAATAGAGGGGCGCCACCTTGCATCGAGTCGACTTTTTTACCTGTCCTTCCCTGAACTTCATGGGGAATAGGGCTGAGAATGCTAAATTGTTGGGCTAAGGTAAGTCCAGGGCAAACGCCTAATGGGAAAAATCGTGGGTCTGCTTGGATATGTGCACAGGGGTTGACTTTTGCTTTTGTGGTAGTCGCAAAATCGACATCGTGGTTGATTTTAAAGATATTGGCACCAGCGCCAACTATACCTTGAGCCGTACATTGCCCTAAACCGGAAGCATTATCACAACCGGTGGTGCTTGCCAGCGGAAATTCATGTGGCGAATTGGTTGCGGGGTCGTAATGGACAGACCAGAATAGGATATCGGCTGGAGCTTGTGTCGCATAGCCAATTATCAACGTACGTGCACGTCGGTTTTGGAAGCCGGGCGCATCGATTTCAAGCTCGTCCAGGAAAAAATAATCAGGCTGGTCAGAATCAATTTTCGTAGAGAGCGCCACTGAAAC
>JBGAWU010000300.1:0-3787 GCA_044227425.1 Methyloglobulus sp. | reverse complement strand
CTTGCGTAATACGGGTGTTTCGAAGTCACGGAACCCCCAGATTTCATTGTATTTCATCCAGGCTTGCTCATAAGCTGGGGCTTTGGATTGGCCCCAACTTATGAACTGGACCAGCTTATTGTGCGGCCGGTTTCTCTTGTGGTTGGCCTTCTGTCGGCGCTTGGGTTTCTGCCGGTTGCGCTTCAGCGCCCTTTTTAGCTTCTTCCGCTTTTCGTTTTTTCTCAGCGTGTTTTCTTTCTTTTGCTTCCCTTTGCGCGGCAACATCCCGTGCAGCGGTACTACCGCTACCGCCTAGCTCCGCCTGGGCCAATGGGGGCGTTAATAACGCCAATAGAAGGCAAATATATAATGGCAATATTTTTTTGAAAGTAATCATAATCACTCCATTTATTAAAATGTGTTTCGAAGTTAATGCAACCCGATAGGTTGCATCATAAAGATACGGCCTGGCAAAGTAACTTTCTTATGGCAACGTACACCACAAATTAATCAGGAAGGTCGCAAGCTGTGTGGAGCTAAGTCCCACAAGGTTGAGTATACCCCAGCGATTCCCTGAGTCTACGATAATTTGTCATTCTCCGTGTGATATTTAGGTTATGTTTGACGTAGGTCAAATTCGCTCCCTATCGCTTCTTCTCCTTTACTGGCATTAATAATTTGGTTACATTTTTTCTGCAGGATTAAAAGTTCGAAAATCAAGTTCCGGAAAAATAGCGTCCAAGGTCTCCAGCGCCAGCAGATAACGCTCGTTGATGTTGTTTTTACGGATGCTGTCATGCAGATAGTTGAAGCGGGCGAGGTGGTCGGTGATGCGTTTGCGGGCGTAATCGCGGGTAGTGCCGGATTTCATGATAAACGGCCAGTCCGATGCCTGCGCCAGTAAGATCGACCGGGCTGCTTGGTTTAAGGCGCGTTTCTGCAAGGAATTGACGGTTAAGCCTTGTAGGTCAGTTGCCAGTTTTTCTAATTCTTCCTCGGCTTGGTGCAAGTAAGGGTAAATCCAGTCGTTTTCCTCGTTAATCCAATAAGCTGAATAGCCTTGGTCGCCCCAGGTGGAAGCCGACGGCGTGGCGGCCTGATGTTCCGTTTGCACAGCCAAATAGTCGCTGCATGCGGCGGTTTGTAAATTATGGGATTCGTTATTCGTCAAGCGTAGTACCTGCTCCAGCCACGCCGGGCCTTCAAACCACCAGTGCCCGAACAGTTCGGCATCGTAAGGCGCCACAATGATGGGTGGTCTGTCCAAGCGATCACGCAATGCTTCAATTTGCTGACCGCGTTTGTCGATGAAATCCTGTGCGTGCTGCTTGGCTTTCACCAAAGCTTGTGTTGGATCATACAATTTTTTTGGCTGATCGCCGCCCGTTACCCGGTAGTATTTGATGCCGGTGTTGACTCGGGTTTGTCCGTTGAGGATGTAAGGCGCAATGTAGTCAAGGTCGAGCTCGAAACCGATGTCGCGATAATATTCGCGGTAATCGACATCGCCTGGATAACCTTCTTTTGAACTCCATACTTGCTTGGATGATTCCGGGTCGCGCCCAAAGGCCAGAACGCCGTTGCCACAATCCAACGGTGCATACACACCGTGGCGCGGCGGTGAACTGGCATTCAAAATGGCATGGGTGTCCAGAAAAAAATATCGGATTCCAGCGTCGGCAAGCATCGCTTCCAAGCCTGGATAATACGCGCATTCGGGCAACCAGAAGCCGGACGGCGCAAAGCCGAAATGTGTTTTGAAGGTCTCGATGCCAATGTTAATTTGGTTGCGGACAGCGGTAGGGCTAACACTAAGCGCGGGTAGAAAGCCGTGCGTTGCCGCTGTAGTAATGAGTTCGAGTTTGCCTGAAGCGTGATGCTTTTTGAATGCCGATATTAAATCGCACTGATAACGGTTTTGATATGTTTCCAGCGTTTCCTGAAAAATCTCGTGATACCACTTTGCTAGTTGTATGTACTCAAGTTGTGTGCCAGTTCTGGCAATTTCCTTTTCCGCCAGTTCAATCAGCTTATGGAGATGCTTTAAGTACCGCGAAATCAGCAGCTCATCTTTGAGCATGGTTATCAGCGTCGGCGAGAGGGACAGTGTTAGCCGATAATTGACGTTGTCCCGGGCTAATCGATCCAGAACGTGAATTAACGGCACATAACATTCGGTAATGGCTTCAAACAGCCAGTTTTCCTCAAAAAAACTATCGTGCTCCGGATGTCGAACGTAAGGAAGATGTGCATGTAATATAATGCTGAGAAATGCTTTTTTCATTGTCGCTTCTTATTGGGCGCCTGGGCTGGTAGCAACGATAATGTGTTGAAACGGCGTTTGCCATGTGGATGAGAGTGCTGAAAATTGATTGGATAGAATCAATCCTGAGTTTTCCAAATTATTGGCGACCCCGAAGTTACGGGGCGAATCTTCAATCTTAAATGTGGTTATAACGGTTAAGCTATCGTTTTGATCGCGTCTTCCTATGGCGCCTGTATACGAACTAGCCCTGTATTCGTTTGGCACCATAATTGTTTGTTTTGTGTGGTTAGTATTTAAGTCGACATCAAACCATTTTGTACGGGTTGTAAGCTTAGTGTTTGCATCCTCGTGCGGATAAATTCTCAATACGATGTTCTGTTCCTGAGAATCTATTTCAATGGCGGGGGATTGTTTTGTAACTGTCAGATTCCATGACGCATAAATTCGAGCTGGATCAATGGATAGCAATATGAGTTTGGGTGTGTTGGCGTTTAATTTGGGAGTGTATTTTCGGCTAATTTCATCACTGATTTCCAATAATTGCTTTGAGGTCAGCGTTATCCTTTTAGTAGCAATGTGCGACTTGGCGGATACAATCGGTGAATATTTTCTGTTGATTTCTTCCGCTATCTCAAATATTTCCTTGGGCTCAAGTTGGCCTTTAGCACATATTTTTGATGTCGATACGGTCATCATTTATTCTGATTACTTTAATCTCTGTTAAGGGCAGTGCAATTGTCCACCATAGACCTAATTATATGAACGCAATATGATTCGTTTGTGCTTTAGCCAATCTTTTGTAAGCATACGCGTTTTTTCTTTTCATTCTGTTAACTTTTGTCTGTATTTTATTGTAAAACTATCTATAGGCATTTTCGTTATCGAATTTCAATTATAACTGCTTCAGTTATTAAAGCATATTCCATGCCTAAATTCTTTTTTCAGGTATAAATCCGCTTAATTTTCTGTTTAACCGTTGCTAGACGTTTTGCATGGCCTTGACTGCTGTATGCAAGCGCATTTTTATAGTGCGATAAAAATTAAACTGCACTATTTAGTTAAAGCAGAAATGGAAATGTAGGTGGTCGTCTTGAAGTAAACCTGCGGATTTTTGAGATATTTTGGTTTTATCTTGTTGCGATTGAATTAACCCGTATCTAATGTCAGGCTAAAACACCAAAAATTATATATGTGATGTTTTTCAAAATAATTACCTAAAGGGAATGAAATTTTTTGGATTAAAGCTTAAATTTTCCTTCCTTTTTATCTTTTTTTAAAAAAATTTCTGTTCAAAAAATTTGACACTCTCCAATAAATCTGTAGAATAGTCGGACTCAGCAGGGGCAAAAGCCTTTGCCGCTCTTTAACAAAGAAGCCAAAACAATGAGTGTGGGCGCTTGTGCCGTGGCCTGGGTCGGAAGACACAGGTTGGTCACAAGAGCCCCGTTGATTCAACGGTGGGCGCAAGCCAACCAAAAAAGATTAGGCACCCCATCTTAAACGGGGTGCGCCATAAATTAAACTGAAGAGTTTGATCATGGC
>JBGAWU010000002.1:0-25511 GCA_044227425.1 Methyloglobulus sp. | reverse complement strand
TGTTGTCATTGAAGTGGATGGCTCGTCGCACGACAGCAAGCAGCTTGGATGCCAAACGTGATCGTTATTTGAATAGTCTTGGCTTGGTGGTGATTCGTTTGTTGACGAGGGATGTGCTGCGGAATATGGGTGGGGTTATTGCTTTTCTGAAGGACCACCCCGTCCTGGCGAGTACCCCTCCAGAAGAGGGGGGTGGGTTCGGTGCAGAGACTCCAAATGAAGAAGGTACAAAATGAGCAAGACGCTAACGGAAATAGCACAGCAGCTGATATCTGGATGCGGGGAGTCGCTATTTTTGCGAAAGCTTGTTTTGAGAACGTCCTGTCCAAACAAGCGACAAAAACTTAACGCGACCGCTAATGCCTTCGGCTGCCCCAGCCGTCCTGCTACTCTCGTCCCATACCCAACAAGGGCTATGGAACATCATTGCGCAATGACTCGACGCGATTTCGGATGGCCTTGCAATTTCACTACGCAAACAACGCTCCGTGAAATCGCCCAGCCCCTATCGCTTCTGGGGACTAAAAATCTTCACTCCGCTATCGCTACGTTTCCAAGATTTTCAGCGAATGAATTAACACCATGTATCGCTTTCAGCAGACTGAAAGCTAGAGAAACAGAATTTAGGGGGGCAAGCATGTACGAATACAAGGCTGTTGCCGAATCAAATAGTTTTATCGTGCTCGATAAATACGCCAAAGATTGGCAGGTCAATGAAAGTTACCAAAGCGAAGGTGACTTGGAGCGGGAGTTTATTCAGGATTTGGTCAATCAGGGCTATGAGTTTCTGCCTGGCTTAAATAACCCTGAAGCTTTGCTGGCCAATGTGCGCAAGCAGTTGCAAGCCCTGAATAATATGCAGTTTACCGACGGTGAATGGTTGCGTTTTGTGGAGACTTGGCTGGATAAACCCAGCGATAGCATCGTCGATAAAACCCGCAAGATTCACGACGACTATATCCACGACTTTGTGTTTGACGATGACCGCATCAAGAACATCTATCTGTTGGACAAAAAAAATATTGCCCGCAATAAGGTGCAAGTCATCAAGCAGTTTGAGCAAGCTGGAACGCATGCCAATCGCTACGATGTGACGATTTTGGTGAATGGCTTGCCCTTGGTGCAGATTGAGCTGAAAAAGCGCGGTGTGGCGATTCGCGAGGCTTTCAATCAGGTACACCGCTACAGCAAAGAGAGCTTTAACAGCAAGCATTCGTTGTTCAAGTATTTACAGCTGTTTGTAATTTCCAACGGTACCGATAGTCGTTATTTTGCCAACACCACCCAGCGCAACAAAAACAGCTTCGATTTCACCATGAATTGGGCGAAATCCGATAACAGCCTGATTAAAGACCTGAAAGACTTTACCGCCACCTTCTTCCAGAAAAATACCTTGCTCAATGTGCTGCTTACATTTTCGGTATTTGATGTCAGCAACACGCTACTGGTGATGCGCCCTTATCAGATTGCCGCCACCGAACGCATTTTGTGGAAAATCAACAGCGCCTATCAAGCCAAAAACTGGAGCAACACGGAAAGCGGCGGTTATATCTGGCACACCACCGGCAGCGGCAAAACGCTCACTTCTTTCAAAGCTTCCACCCTGCTCAAGGACAACCCGGACATCGATAAATGCCTGTTTGTGGTGGATCGCAAAGACCTCGATCGGCAGACGCGGGAAGAATTCAACAAGTTTCAGGAGGGTTGCGTCGAAGAAAACACCAACACCGAAACGCTGGTGCGGCGCCTGCTGTCTGACGACTACGCCGATAAGGTCATCGTCACCACCATCCAGAAGCTCAACAACCTGATGAAAAGTGAAGGCGACCTACCGATCTACAACAAACAGGTGGTGTTTATTTTTGATGAATGCCACCGCAGCCAGTTTGGTGAGGCGCAGAAAAATCTGAAGCTTAAGTTTAAAAAGTTCTATCAGTTTGGCTTTACCGGCACACCGATTTTCCCGCAGAACGCCTTGGGTGCGGAGACGACCGCCAGCGTGTTTGGCCGTGAGTTGCACTCGTACGTGATCACCGATGCTATCCGTGATGAAAAGGTATTGAAATTCAAGGTCGATTACAACGATGTGCGTCCACAGTTCAAGGCCATTGAAAGCGAGCAGGACGAAAAAAAACTCAACGCGGCGGAAAACAAACAAGCTTTGTTGCACCCCGAGCGTATCCGGGAGATTTCGCAATATATCTTGAATAATTTCCGGCAAAAAACCCATCGTTTGCAAGCCGGTTCCAAAGTCTTTAATGCCATGTTTGCCGTGAGCAGTGTGGATGCTGCCAAGCTGTATTATGAGTCGCTCAAGGATTTGCAAAAAGACAGCGATAAGCCGCTGAAAGTCGCCACTATCTTCTCCTTTGCTGCTAATGAAGAACAAGATGCCGTGGGCGATATTCTGGATGAAAGTTTTGATGTTTCGGCCATGAATAGCAGCGCCAAAGAATTTTTAAGCGCGGCGGTTGTTGACTATAACGCACTGTTTAAAACCAACTTTAGCGTGGATAGTAATGGCTTTCAAAACTATTACCGCGATCTTGCGCTACGAGTAAAAAGTCAGGAAGTTGATTTACTGATTGTGGTTGGTATGTTTTTAACGGGCTTTGATGCCCCCACCCTGAATACTTTGTTTGTGGATAAAAACTTGCGTTACCACGGCTTGATACAGGCCTATTCGCGCACCAACCGCATTTTTGATGCCACCAAAACCTTTGGCAACATCGTTACCTTCCGCGATTTAGAGCAGGCCACCATCGATGCCATTACCTTGTTTGGCGATAAAAACACCAAAAACGTGGTGCTGGAAAAGAGCTATAAGGAATACATGGAAGGTTTTACCGATGTGGCGACCGGTGAAGCCCGACGCGGGTTTATGGAGGTGGTCACGGAGTTGGAACAGCGTTTCCCCAACCCCGATAAGATTGTTAAAGAATCCGATAAAAAAGCCTTTGCGAAATTATTTGGCGAGTATTTGCGCGTGGAGAATGTGCTGCAAAACTACGATGAATTTGCCAGCCTGAAAGCTTTGCAAAACGTGGATATGAATAACCCTCAAGAGGTTGAAGCATTTAAGGTTAAACATTATTTAAATGATGCAGGCATGGAAGCGCTGCAAGCGATGAAGATGCCTGCTGAACGGAAAATTCAGGACTACCGTTCAACCTATAACGACATCCGCGACTGGCTACGCCGTGAAAAATCTGCCGCAGAAAAAGAAAAATCCACCATTGATTGGGGTGACGTGGTCTTTGAGGTAGATCTGCTTAAGTCACAAGAGATCAACCTGGACTACATTCTGGAACTTATTTTTGAAAATAATAAAAAAGTTAAATATAAAGCGGCACTGGTTGAAGACGTACGCCGAGTGATTCGTGCCAGCCTGGGTAACCGCGCTAAAGAGAGCTTGCTAGTTGATTTTATTAATCAAACCGACCTGGATCAAATTGACGATAAGGCCAGTGCTATTGATGCTTTCTTTACCTTTGCGCAAGCGGAACAACAGCGAGAGGCGCAAGAGCTCATTAATGGCGAGAGCCTGAATGCCGAGGCGGCTAGACGTTATATCGCCACTTCACTAAAACGGGAGTTTGCCAGTGACAACGGCACTGAGCTTAATGCCATTCTGCCTAAAATGAGCCCGTTAAACCCGCAATACCTGACAAAAAAGCAGAGTGTTTTCCAAAAAATTGCCGCTTTTGTTGATAAGTTTAAAGGCGTGGGTGGGCAGGTCTAATGGGATCGTTCCATCCGTCTGGGAGACCTTCAAGTCTGTCTTGCGGTTTGCAGAACCCCCGGCTTTTGTAATCGCCTAGTTTTCTGTAGTAATGGAACGTAACGGTTGAAAACAACCGTTATTTTGGTTGATTTCAACCTGATTAAATAAAAAACCGTAAATTTACTTTTTAGTCGAAAATTATATAACTATATGAATTAATAGTAAAAAATATTCATTTATTTGATTGGCACATTAACTGCTTTACCTTGAAATAAGACTTGCCGGACAAAAATTACGAAAGGTAAGGTTGAAAATGATTAATGCTTAACAAAGGAAAAATAGATGAACAAATATCAATACCACAGCAAAATGGCAGTTTATTTTTTATTGGCTTCGGGTGCTGCTTTACTTAGTGGCGAAGGTATAGCGAAAACAGAAACACCAAAAACTAATCCAGCCACTTCGGTTGAGCGGGTCGCGTCGGCTGCAAAGCACAAATTATTAAGTGAAAGCGATAAATCCGTCGTTAGTGAAGCAGTTGAAATAGAATCTGACACGCAAAAAGCCATCGTTGCTTTACAGAAAAAAGACTCAAAAAGTGCAGAAACAATTTTGCAAGGTGTTTCCGCCAAATTGGACAACCTTTTAGCCAAAAATCCCGGTTTGGCGATGGTGCCTGCAACCGTGGAAACCGACGTTTTCGATTTTGAAGGCAGCAATAAGGAGCTAGCCAAAGCGATCGACACTGCCCAGGATTTGCTAAAGCACGGCAAACTACAAAATGCCAGGGCGATTTTATCGGAACTAGCTAGCGAGATCAGGATCAATACTACGAGTATTCCTTTAGGGACTTATCCGGTTGCGTTGAAACAGATTATTCCGCTGATTAATGCAGGAAAAATAGATCAAGCCACTGTCGATCTCAGTAATGTGCTGGAAACCCTGGTAGTGACAACGGAAATTATGCCGTTGCCGGTTTTAAGGGCGGAAGAATTACTGACGGTCGCATCTGGATTGGAGCACAGGGATGATTTAACCCAAGAAAAAAGCAGGGATGAGATACAAAAATTCATCGATGCGTCCAAGGATCAACTAGATCGGGCGCAACTGCTTGGCTACGGGACGAAGGATGATTATAAAACGCTGTATTCAGCCATTGATGGCATCCATAAAGTGATTTTCACGGAGAAATCAGCGTCTGCCTGGCAAAAAGTAAAGGATGAAATCGCTCAATTTAAGGATAGGTTAAAAGGTCTGGAAGCTGCAACGAATAGGGTAGGGCATCCACCAAAATAAAGCGCTAAGTAAAAAAGATAAGGCAAAGCCAAGGCAGGTCGGCTAATACGGATATACATAAAAGAAGGGATGTTGTATTTAACCATGCCAGGGCAGTTATCGTATTGCCCTGGTTAAACAGAATAAATGAAGCAAGTTTGCTTTATTAAGGAGAACGCGTATGTATCAATATTTCAATTCAGCGGTAGGCATTTTTGGAACGCCGCAAGATGCAGAAAATGCGGTGAGCCAGCTTGAGAAATCGGGCTATGACATGAGAAAACTTTCTATGGTGGGCGGGATGTTAATCAGTTGGATTATCGGGGCGCTGGCGTGGGCGGAACCACTTAAAAGTATTGGTATACCCAAAGCCAGTATCCATCAGTATCAAAATGCGCTGAGGGCGAATAAGATTTTATTGATAATCGAAGGCAGTGCTGAAGAAGTTGAAAGGGCAACAAGGATTTTGTTGCAAAACAAAGCGGAATACGCAAATTATCATAAAATAATCTCCGAGGCGGCTTGAAATAGGCGGCTATCCGCTCTTACTGCATAGTCGGCGCCAATTTTGTTTGGGCGTTAAGCCTTATGTAATAGCTGAATTGAATAAACCGTAACCCTGCTAAAAATTTCAAAATAGTAACCGCTTAGATAGTGAGATTAATCGGATGGATTGGAAATTTTCCAACTTACCATCTCATTAGCCCTGAGCGGGGTAATAGATGTGCCGTTGCCGCCGCTAAATGGCGGTACTTGCCAGCCTGTTTTCTCTAATGAAACCGTGCCACTATTTCTTGGCAAACCATAAAAATCCGCCCCGTAAAAGCTGGCAAACCCTTCGAGTTTATCCAAGGCATTTGCCGATTCGAATGCTTCCACATACAGTTCCAAAGCAATTGGCGCAGTGAAGCAGCCGGCGCAGCCGCAGGCGTTTTCTTTTAATTCCGTTAGATGCGGCGCACTGTCGGTTCCGAGGAAAAATTTCGGATTACCACTAGTAGCCGCCTTTATTAGCGCTTGACGATGCCGTTCGCGCTTTAATACCGGCAAGCAATAATAATGCGGGCGGATGCCGCCGGTGAAGAGCGCATTACGGTTATAAAGCAAGTGCTGCGGGGTGATGGTCGCGGCCACATTTGCATTGGCAGACTCGACGAATTGCACTGCTTCGGCGGTTGTCACATGTTCTAAAACAAGTTTTAAGGAAGGAAAGCGGTTCGCTATGCCGATTAAATGTTGTTCGATGAAGACTCGTTCCCGGTCGAAAATATCACAGTCGGCATCGGTTACTTCACCGTGTATCAACAGAGGAATCCCCTGTTTTTCCATAGCTTCGAACAGGGGATAGGCGGCGTTTATATCGGCAACGCCAGCGTCGGAATGGGTGGTTGCACCGACAGGGTACAATTTGAACGCATGGATATGTTCCGATTCCGCCGCTTTTTTGATCTCCTGGGGCGAGGTAGAGCGGGTCAGGTACAAGGTCATCAGTGGTGTAAAATCAAGTCCGTTAGGTACGGCGGCAAGAATTTCCTCCCGATAGGCAAGCGCTTGCGCCACCGTTATTACCGGCGGTTTCAAATTCGGCATGATAATGGCGCGGGCGAATTGCCTAGCAGTGTAGGGCAAAACGGTCGTTAACAGGTCGCCGTTACGGACGTGCAAATGCATGTCGTCAGGGCGGGTGAAGGTTATTGTTTTCATTATTGATACGCTGTCTGTAAAATAGGCTCATTTTATCGTTAAGTGTCTTGAAAAAACCAATACAATCCCCATTAGACACCTATTGAACCAGATTTATAACGGAGTTTTTATGCCAATTTACGAATATCAATGCCAATCCTGCGGTCATGAGTATGAAGCCCTGCAAAAACTCAGCGATGCACCGTTAAAGGATTGCCCCGCCTGTCATAAGCCAGATTTGGCCAAAAAAATTTCGGCATCGGGGTTTCGTTTAAAAGGTGGCGGCTGGTATGAAACCGATTTCAAAAGCGGCGGCAAGAAGAATGTCGCGGGCGAAACTGCGGCATGTGGCGCAACCAGTACAAGTGGTGGCTGCGGATCGGCTGCCTGCGAAAAATCGGCGTAATTATTTTTCATCTATTCAATACCATTACAACTTAGGAAAGTAGAATGCGTACCCACAAGTGCGGAGAACTCAACAAACAACAACTAGGCGCAACCGTTACCATTAACGGATGGGTACACAGACGGCGCGACCACGGTGGCGTCATTTTCATCGACCTGAGGGATCGTACCGGGCTGGTTCAGGTAGTGGTTGATCCCGACGTCGCCGATGCATTTTCTAAAGCCGAACATGTCCGTAGCGAGTACGTGCTGGAAATCGAAGGGCTTGTCCGCGACCGTCCGGCAGGCACGATTAATCCGAATATTACGTCAGGCGAAATCGAGTTACTGGCGAAACGCATTGAAGTGTTGAATGAATCGGAAACCCCGCCGTTCCCGGTCGAAAGCGAGATCGAAGTCAATGAGGAATTGCGCTTAAAGTACCGCTACATCGAGTTGCGCCGATCTGCGATGCAGGAAAAAATGCGCGTCCGCCGCGATGTGGCGCGGGTATTGCGCAACTTTTTGGATGAACACGAATTCTTCGAGATCGAAACGCCGTATCTCACCAAAGCCACACCCGAAGGCGCGCGCGATTACATTGTGCCAAGCCGCACCCATGAAAACTCCTTTTTTGCGTTGCCGCAGTCGCCGCAGTTGTACAAACAAATCCTGATGATTGCAGGCATGGACCGGTATTACCAGATCGTGCGCTGCTTCCGCGATGAAGACCTGCGCGCCGACCGCCAACCCGAATTCACCCAGCTTGATATCGAAACCTCGTTTATGAATGAGGATGAGATTATGACGGTCATGGAAGAAATGATCCGGCAATTGTTCGCCAAAATCATCGATGGTTGATTTCAAGGTTTTTTCCGGCCCTGCCAACGACCCGAAGGGCCGAGTGGTCGCCATGCGCGTACCCGGCGGCGGCGAAAAGCTCAGTCGTAGCGACATCGATGCCTTGACCAAATTCGTCGGTATTTACGGTGCAAAAGGTTTGGCTTATATCAAAGTCAACGACTTGAATGCTGGGCTTGAAGGCTTGCAATCGCCTATCGTCAAATTCGCCCCTGCCGAAGTGTGGACGAGTGTTATGGCAAAAGTCGGCGCACAAAACGGCGACCTTATTTTCTTCGGTGCGGACAAAGCCAGTATCGTCAACGAAGCAATGGGTGCGCTGCGGGTCAAGCTAGGCCACGACTTAAATCTAATCGAAGGTGAATGGAAGCCGGTTTGGATCGTTGATTTCCCAATGTTCGACTGGGACGAAAGGGCCGGGCGCTACAACGCTATCCATCATCCATTTACCGCACCCAGTTGTTCAGTGGAAGAACTCGTCGCCAATCCGAGTACGGCGTTATCACGCGCTTACGACTTGGTGCTCAACGGTACGGAAGTCGGTGGCGGTTCCATCCGTATCAACCGTCCTGCTATGCAATCGACCGTTTTTGAAATATTGGGTATTGGCGAAGAAGAAGCGCGGGAGAAATTCGGCTTCCTGCTCGACGCTTTAAAATACGGTGCACCACCGCACGGCGGTTTGGCGTTTGGCATGGACAGATTAGTCATGCTGATGACCGGCTCAACCTCGATCCGCGATGTTATCGCTTTCCCGAAAACCCAATCGGCAGCGTGTCCGTTGGTTAGCGCGCCCGCCGTCGTGCCTGACGCTCAGTTGAAGGAGCTGGGGATAAAATTGATTAAACCAGCGGGAAAATAAGAATTGTTATTTTTAATAAATTTGTAAGTTCCAACAATAAGAGATTGAATTAATGTTGGGGTTCGTTCCTTCCAAAAGAGGCATTCCTTGCCTCTTTTAAAGTATATTTCTAGGCAAGACAATGCCGCTGGTAACGCTGTCAGCGGTTATTTCGATATTTCCAGGGAACCTGCTTCCCTTTCATTCGAATCATTTTGGCATAATTATGTTGTGGCTGAACAGCCCGTTATTATCGAAGGTATCGGTTCTAACTGGAAAGCGAAGCTCGACTGGACCGAAGCTTATTTACAAATGAAATTGGCGGATGAGCCTTCGGCGCAAGCAGCTACTTTGTGGTACTGGATGGGAAATAATGCCTTAAGCGATGACTACGAGACGCCAAGCATTGTGGCTAAAACAATTGATTGCCATGATGTTTTTTCACGGTCTAAAGCCATGCGCCTGTGGACCCATCCGGAAGGCAACCTGTCGAGTTGGCATTACGACGCGAGTATGGTCAATGTTTTTAATGTTCAGGTGACTGGGCGAAAAAAGTGGTCACTCATTTCACCCGAAACTCCTGTCGACTGTTATCCTTTCACTAATTTTGCGATACTGGACGGCAAAGGGGAATCGATATTTAAGAATAAGCACTATACCCGTTTTGAATTGAATACAGGCGATATGCTTTTTCTGCCCGCGCTGTGGTTTCATCAAGTCGAAGCCTGCGAACCTGAAAACATCAGCCTAAATTGGGTCTTCACAAAAAAAACGACAGGGATCACATCAAAAGCGTTCAAAAGAGATTATGATCGTTATTTTTTGGCGGAGTATTTTTCAAACCATAAATTTTCGTTAGTCCGCGGCGTTTTTGCCAAGGTTAATAGAGTGTTGCCCAATTATTTGAGAGTGGTTTGGCAATATCCTAAACTGATAAATACGTCCTATAAAACCAATCCCGTAAGGTTAATGTTGCGGATAGCCCAGGAATTATCGACCTTAGTCAAGGTTTTACCGCATATCAAAAGAATAAAACCTTATTTAAAATCCATTAAACCTGTAAAGCAAATACAAAAGGGGCAATAAAATTCTGTTGCCGACATTTCTAAAACGTTAGGTCGCTTTGGAATTTTTTCAAAAAAATTGGGTTTTATGGATAAATAATAATCTGCATCTTCAATGATGGAGTTAACCGAGTACTCTTATTTTAGACGGCTTAAACAAAGGAAAATTAAATGTCATTGGAAATCATGCTGATTGTTGTTGTTACTTCGGCGGTGCAGTCGGTTTTTGGGGCGGGCGTCTTGTTAATCGGTACGCCGCTGCTGCTGTTGCTCGGTTACTCATTCGTAGATGTACTGGTGGTGTTGCTGCCCATTTCGTTAACGATTAACCTGCTGAAAATCACCAAATACCACGCCCATATCGATAGGGCTTTGTTGCGAAAGGTGATTTTTCTTTCGTTGCCCCCCATCGCCGTATTTTTATTCCTGGTTACACATGTCCGGATGAATATCGGCCTGATTATTGGCCCGTTCCTGTTGTTTATCGCGTGTAAATCGATTTCGGCAACCGTTGAAAAGTTTCTTGACCGGTTAATGGAGTATGAAAAGCTTTATTTGCTGACTGTGGGGATGGTCCACGGCACCAGTAACTTAGGTGGCTCGTTGTTAACCGCACTGATCCATCACAAAAATTATCCCAAAGATGTCGCACGGGTGACCATTGCGGCGTGTTACGCTACCTTTGCTGTGGTGCAGTTGCTCACGGTGGCATTCTTCAGCAGTCAACAAATCGACATACCGATCTTTGGCAACCTGATTTACATTCTTGTCGCTACCATTATTTATGAACTGATCGATGCGACTTTGTTCGGCAAAATCGAGCAAGAGCGGTACCGCCATATTTTTGCCGGTTTTTTGGCATTCGCAGGCTTGGTGTTGATAGCAAAATCTTTTCTCCATTAAATCTTTTCGTACAGGTTATTTTTTTCTAAGTGGCACTCCAGGCTGGTCTTTATGCTTGCCGCAGAGAGTGCAATCTTGGAGTCAAATTGACTGATATAATACCTAGCTTTCTATTCCTTATAATTTATTTGCTTAATACATGTATACCCTGATATCCAATCAAGACAATCGCCAACTTCCTGCTGACCAATTAACGGATGAAGCATTACGCAAAGACACGGCCCATTACTATGACGAATGTTACTGGGATTATCTGCTGACTTGGTGTAACAAGGATAATCTGGCATTCCATTATGGATACTGGGATGAAAAAACGCCGTATCAACACCATGAAGCGCTGGTCAATAAAAACCAGGTTCTTTATGACGCTGCCGCTATCAAACCGGGCGATCGGGTGTTGGATGCGGGTTGCGGTGTGGGTGGAAGCGCTATATGGATGGCAAAAACTTACGGAAACCGGGCAACCGGCATGACGGTGAGCCAGCAACAGGCAAAATATGGTGCGCAGCACGCCAAGCGGCAAGGTGTGGCAGACTTGGTAGAGTTTGAAATCGCGGATTTTTGCAAAATGCCGTTCGACAATGAATCGTTCGATGTAGTTTGGGCTCTGGAAAGTTCCTGTTATGCGGTTAACAAGGGCGAGTTCTTGAAAGAAGCATGGCGGGTGTTGCGTCCGGGCGGGCGCGTTGTAGTGTGTGACGGTTTTTTTACCCGACGCGAATTCAATGCGGCGGAATGGCAGGAAATCATCGTTTGCCTGAACGGTTGGGCCGTACCTAATCTTTGTATTAAGGATGAGTTTAGCGGCTTATTGGCGGAGAACGGATTCCATGACATCACGATGCGTGACTTGATGCCAGAAACGATGGATTCCATTAATTACATGCTAAATGTGGCAAAGCGTTGGCGTCCTATCCATAAAGTCAGCGAATGGTTAGGCTTGCGTACCGAAGGCCAAATCGCAAATTATCAAGTCGGCATTTCACAACACTATTTATTTTCCAATAATTTAACAGCTTACGTTATTTTTACAGGACAAAAATAAATCTCAGATTTATTGAGATTGACTGCTCTGGGGCTTGTTTACGGTAAATATTTTCAGTTTCTCTGTTCGAAAAGTGAGGCTTTGTAACGGTTATCCAATTATTTAACTATTTGCTCTTTATTATTAAAAGGATACAGTGTCAGAGAATGCCGAATATTGCGCATTCGATACAGAACCGTTCTAAAATGAATAAGATAGAAGAGGGCAGATATGAACATAAAGCACGAACCCCCTATATTGGATGACAACGAAAACAAAAACTTATCTGGCTTAAACAGCCCATCAACCGAGCCTAAAAGGGACATCTACCCGGAATCGACCAACCGGTATAAGGGAGCGGTCCTATGGCTTGGCCTTGCTTTCGCCGCATTGGTCATTCTCGTACAGCAATTTTCAGGTTATTCTTAACCGCTACGAAGTTCCGTATAAAAAATTTCAGGACATAACAAAATCAGATAACTATGGAAAACTTTACCCCTGTTTCCGCTTTTTCCGGTGGATTATTAATCGGCTTGTCGGCCATTTTATTGTTGCTGTTTAACGGACGTATTGCCGGTATTAGCGGTATGTTAGGCGGTTTGATAACAACCTCCGGTGTAGAACGTTATTGGCGCATTGCTTTTTTGGTCGGCATCATGATCGGCGCCTTTCTTTTACACCAGATTAAGCCGGACTTGTACCAGCCGAGAGTGAATTTTTCAATCTGGTTGTTAGCGTTGGCTGGATTTCTGGTCGGTTTTGGAACACGGATGGGAAACGGTTGCACCAGCGGCCATGCGGTTTGCGGTATTGCCCGTTTATCACTGCGGTCTATTGTTGCGACCATTACTTTCATGACGACCGGTTTCCTTACCGTTTACATTGTCCGACATATTTTAGGTTAGTCTTATGAAGCCAATCCTCATCGCCTTGATCAGCGGTATTATTTTCGGAATCGGATTAACTCTGTCGCAGATGGCGAATCCGGATAAGGTCCTTAATTTTCTTGACCTTGCAGGCAATTGGGATCCCAGTCTTATTTTGGTGATGCTAGGTGCATTAGTCGTGACCTTTACCGGTTACAGGTTTATCTTAAAACGTCCAAGTCCGGTTTTCGACCAGAAATTTTATCTCGCCGCAAAAAAGGAAATAGACAGGCCGCTGGTTATCGGTGCGGCGCTCTTCGGCGTCGGCTGGGGCATTGCTGGCTATTGTCCTGGGCCAATTGTTGCCGGGTTAGGATTGGTAAATCCTGAATCGGTCAGCGTTATTGGCGCAATTTTTTTGGGAATACTGGTGCATCGGCATTGGTTTGAACGTTAAGTGAAGATATTTTAGTTAATTAAGCAAAAGTGGTATTGTCCATGGAAAAAAATTCAACATTAGCGATGACCATATTGGGGATCTTATTGGCTATCGGCATGTCGAGCGCAGCGTTTATCCTGGGCGTGCAGGCAAAAAAAGCCGCTTCCGGTCAGCAATCAATTACGGTTAAGGGTTTGGCTGTCAAGGATGTCACAGCCGATAATGCCGAATGGACGGTGACAATTTCTGTGAACGAGCCGACATTTGCCGAAGCCTTGAACAGGCTGCGTGCGGAAAAGCCAGCGCTGGACGCATTTTTACTCAAGGAAGGTTTGGATAAATCCGGCTGGAATGAAGGCAACGAATCAGTGACGGCGCATATGGTGACTATCTACCTGCCCGGCGGCGGAAGCAAAACCGAGCAACAAGGATACGATGCAACCCAGAGTATCGTCGTAGCCAGCAAAGATTTACCGAAGATCGTTGCCGCCAGTAAAAATATCCTCGCCTTACAGGCAGAGGGCAGGCCATTTACAGCAACCGACCCGTTGTATCTGGTGAGCCACTTGGAAGATATTAAAATGTCGCTTATTGCCGCAGCGACGGAAAATGCCCGTAAACGGGCCGAAGAATTCGTAAAACAGGACAAAGTTAAAGTAGGCGTTATGCGTTCGGCATCGCAAGGCGCTTTTTATATTCTCGCACCGGGCGGGAATTCAGATACCGACGATTATGGTGGAACATATGACAAAACCACTATTAACAAACAAGCAAAGGTTGTCGTGACGATTATTTACACGATCGAACAATAGCGGCTTGTTATTGCGGATGTTTTCTTGAAGGATATAAAAAAGGCACCATTCATATACACTGAATGATGCCTTCGTTGTTGCGGCGGATTTAGGTTAAGCAACCGAAACGCTTATGATAGCCGGTCTAGTTCCGCAACCATTTTTTGGGTCGCCTTATAATCTGTTCCTGACCATGCGACTTTTCCATCTGGTGTGATGATGGCGAAGTAAGGCAGGCCGATTTTCAATTGGCGATGCTCTTGGCTGGCGCGGAATTTTTCGAACTCAGGCTCTTGATCCACTAATTTTACAGCAACCGCTTTTTCACGTAAGGCATGGTTAAGGCTTTCGTTGTTTGCGGCTTCTTTTTTAAACTCGGTGCAATTGGCGCACCAGCTTGCGTAGAAATCGATGAAGATCGGTTTACCTGTTTTTTTGGCGACTTCTTTAGCGGCATCGAAGCTTCTGTACCAAGAAATTCCAGCTTCGTTTTGTACTGGATTATTTGTAGAAACTTTCTTTGTTTCGCCATCTTGGCTGGCAGCGTTTTGGGCGAATGATTCGGCTTGCGCTTGATTCATAAACGGGATTTGGCCCATGCCAGCAATGACCAACCAGCCGCCGACGATCATTGACAGGACGCCGACATAGTGCTGCATTTTTTGGTTAGGTCTTGCATCGTGCGGCATCAAAGTCAGTACATGGCAATGGACAACGGCGATCCAGATAGCAACCAAACCAAAAGCGATAGTCTCGGTTGTTGACGGATCGACACCCATGACGCCCATGCCTTTTTGCATATAGGTGTAGGCGAAGTACAGGATCATAAAACCAAAAGCATATTTGACTTTGTTCATCCAATAGCCAGCTTTAGGCATTTTTTTGAATTTAACGACGCTGATGATGAAAAACGGCAAGCCGACACCCAAGCCGAACCCACCCATCATCACGCTGCCTTGAGAAGCGATGGAAAGCTTGCCCCAAAAATCCAGGGTTTGGTTGGCTGCTGCCAACGCTGCGGCTTTTTCGGCAATATTGTCGGCGACTTGTAATAACAAAGCGAAAACGATAGGACCGACGCAGGGCGAAATCACCAATCCGGCAACAGCACCCATTAACAAAGTGCCGCCGACGCCTTTGACTTTAGCTGATTGCTGGTCAAGATCATAAACTTCGTTTTGCATGAAACTGAGTTCATAAAAACCCAGCAAAGCTAAAGCAAAAAAGGCAAAAAATACAGCGAAACCGAGGTTAACGGCTGCTGATTGCATAAAGGTATTAAACGCACCGCCTGTCATTCCCGCCATTAAGCCAAGAATCATGTAAGTGGCAACCATCCCCATAAAATATGCTGCGGCATGGTGCTTTTCTTTGCTCGCATCGCCATTGGCCCTGCCCACGATAAACATGGATGTAATCGGCAACATCGGATAAACGCAGGGTGTTGCGACCGATAACAGTCCGGCGATAAACATCAAACCGAACATGATCGCCATGTTGTCTTTGTTGCTGTTAAACAGGCCCACCAGCTTATCCATGAAACTGGTTGTTTCATCGGATTGGACTGGGTCTGCCGCAACAGTAGGCAGCGCCAAATCAACTTGCGTTGTTTGCGGACGGAAGCAAACGTTAGTCAGCTCATTGCACAACTGGTATCTCAATTCCAAAGCGGCAGAATTGACGACGGCAGGTTTTGAACCGGTTTGTGCCAATTCCAAATTAAAATCGCCTTTGTCGCGCAACACGGTTGCCTTGACCAAGCTGTCATGAATACCTGCAGGTTTTTCAAATTTGTTGATGCTTAAGCCAGAGTCGGCTAATTTGGCATTTGGATCGGCAGTAATCGGGAGGTAGGCATTTTCATCGCCCGCATCCAGATACGCATGGTGGTCTTTAGGTACGGTCAGTGTTAAACGGTACTGCGCCGGCCATTGGTTGGTATTCAGCGGGGTTACGCTGAGTTCGGCCTTGGGGATTTCAGCATAAGCCAAGCTTATGCTGAACATCCACAAGATGATGATCGATAATAAGTTTTTCATGGCAATTCACCTAATTTAGTAGTTGTTATAGTTAACCAACCGTTTCCAGGCAAAAAATAAACAAAGTTTATTTATTTTTACATTGAAGGCGGAGATAACTTATAACAGTTAGGGGTTAAAAAACGTGACAGACATCTCACATTTAAACATTCAATTGAAATGTCTGATTTATTACATCCTTAGTAAATTTAAATCCGTAGTCTTGCTGGCCTGAATTAAAACAAGCATTTGCTTAACTGGTAATGATTAAAAAATGGTTAGAATTTCAGGTTGAATCCGGCGGTTATGAGGTAATAGCCAAAATCCGCAAAAGTGCTCTGGTTATTGCCCCCTAATTGATATTCTGCTTTATGGGCGTAATATTCAAATCCGGTTTGGAATTTTAATTGGCTAAAGGGTTCCAGGTTATTAATTTCTTTGCTTAACTTAAGTCCTCCAGAGATGGTTCCAAATCCCGCCAAGCGATAATCGCTGGAATAGGCTGCCCTATTTCTAGCGGTCTGAACAAAATTGCCGTTTGCATCAATGGTTGCGTTGAGGTCGCCATCGAAAACGGGTTGGTAGAAATCCGCCCGGTCTTGCGAGTAATACCGGAAGCGGGGAATCAATTGCCAGCCGTCGAAGACAGGTTGATGCCAACTGAATTCAACGGTATGGGCGTTGATACCCCAATCGTTAGTGCTAAACCGATAATCGGCATGCAACGCGGCATGGTTGAACTGTTCGAAATGGCGGACGTATTGGGTCAACCAAGCCCATTCAAACCTTTCCCTCGGACGCTTTTCCGATATGTTCATATCGGTACCCGAAAACAATAGGCTGCCGTCAAAATAAACATCCCCGTTAAAAGTGACTTGTTTATAGGGATCCGTTAAAAAGCCTTTATGGTAGCCGAAGGTCATATTGCTTTGGATTAATGAATCCTTGTCAATAACCTGGGAAACACCAAGCAAATATTGCTGGCTGGTTTTGCTGGCCTTAAAGCCGTCGGGAAGATTGGTCCAGGTGGTAAAAGTCGGCTGTATCTCGTCAAAGGCAACTGAAGCACCGAAATTCAGGGTGGTCAGTTTTTTATTAATATCTAAGCTGGCCGCCGTATTGAAATATTTCGATGAGTAATCGTGTTCTCTGGAATAACCGCCGCCAAAATTCAGGGAAGCCTTATCAAAAAAATAAGTCAACCCCGCACTCGCTGCGTCGCGCTTTTCACAGATCGAATAGCCGCACTCACTGGTAGCGGCTGCCCCTGACGCACCGCTGAGAACCTGGCTTATTTTTCCGTTGGCGTCCCGAGTGTTATAAATAGGCGAAGATCCACTAATAACATCTTCGACCAGATTAACAGAGGCGGTCATGGATTTTCCGATAGGCGCCGATAATGCGCCTTCATAAATATTCACACCCATACGCCCGCCGCCTTCCTGATAGTTTCCGTACTGGAAATCGGCATTGTATGTTTCCTCTACTCTTCCCGCAGTTGCCGTTTGGATTAACCCGGGCAAGGCGAGCGCTGCACAGGTTAGCTTGACGGCAATCGTCGATTTTTTATCGTTTTTCATAGCTACGTTGTTTGATTTAGGTTTTAGTGTAATGCCTGCGGTTTAATTGCAACCGCAGCCACCGCCACCACCGCCATATCCACCTGCGGCAGCTTCCTTACTGAAAGCCGTATGCTGGCGCAAACTGAATTCCAATGCATCAGTCGTGAAGGCCATTTGCGAAAGGGCTAAATTTCCCCTTTCCCTTGGTTTGACTTCCGTACAAGCAGCACACGTTAGAAGCATAGCTGCCAGCAGAATTGAGTTGATAGGTTTCATCATAAAGATCTATTTGGCTAATAAAGACGTAATTTTTTCTTCTAATTCTTTAACGTCGTTACTGGTAAAACCGTGATGGATGAGCTGGACGACACCTTGTTTGTCGAGGATGAAAGAGGTTGGCATCGATTCAACAACGAATTGGTCCGCCCATTCGCCTTTGGCGTCACGCAACACGGTAAAACCTACGGGGAATTCTTTCAGGAATTTTTCGGCATTGGCTTTATCTTCATCCAGGTTGATGCCGACGACTTCAAAGCCTTTAGATTTAAGCTTTTCATGCAGTTTGTTCAATAATGGAAATGAAGTACGGCAAGGTGCACACCATGAGGCCCAAAAATCCACGTAAACCACTTTGCCCGCGAATTGTTTTAAGGATATCGGCTGGTCGCCCTGTAATGTCGGCAATGTAAATTGTGGGGCCGCTTGTCCCACTTCTGTAGCATTAGCAGTAAAACAAGTAGCACATGCTATTAGTGTTAATGCGATAAGTTTTTGTTTTTTATGCTTCTTCATTATTTGTCACCATTGCGGAAATAAAGCCCCTAAAGGGGGATTAAGCTGGCTTTTAACCGCTTTTTCATTAATGACTATACGAATGAAGAGGTTAAAAACTCGCTCTGGGGGGCAAGCGTAACGGTAAAAGATTAATTGAACCTTAATTCTGAAAAAGATAATTAGACATTGATTAAATATTAATTAATTAAGGTTTAATTAATAATTGCAAGATAGCCTGAAGTTGACCATCCTTAAAATCCGTTTATAAAAAAATTGAGTTTAGCTCCTAATTTTAAGGCTGGTCTGCACATAAACCATCAGAAGGTTTTATTTTATATTATTGAAAAAAATGTTTTTTTTTGGAGAAAACAAAATGAGTAAACAAAAAATGTTTAGAAGTATGAGCGCGGCTTTATTTGTATTATCGGCATCACAATTTGTAACTGTTGATGCGTTGGCGACTACCCAAATTTATTCCCAAGCTGTCGCCTTGCGGGTTATTCCTGCAGCTCCACCGGCTACTCAGTGTATGGCGTGCCATACTGTGTGGACTACCTCGGGCGCCGATAAAGTCAACCTGAAAGCAGGTTATCGCAATGCATGGTTGGCGAATACAACTACTTTGGCTACGCTCAAAACTTTGCTAAACACACTTCCGACGACTACCGTAGGAACGGCAAATTCAGGTCTGGCTAAATCCGATGTTTATGAAGTTTATTGCGCCAACCTTAATGCGACGACACCTCCTGCTACATTAACCGCGTGGGTTAAAGATTTGGCACCGGCCAAACTGGCGACAGTCAGTATCCAAATTAAAAAAGGAGCAGCCGCTTCTATTTTGAGGGCTGATGCAGTGGATGGCGACGCTGGGTTCAGTCTCCCAACAGCACTTGCCGGTGGCGCAGGCCCTTACACGGTCACAGTTACTAAATCGGCGTATACCGGTGCAGTGGCAGCACAGTTGGGACCGGAAACATATAGCGGCCTGCTCGCATGTAAAACTGCGACGGGTTTACAGACTGGAACCGCTTGGCGTTTAGTTACAAACCAATAAGCAGTTTTTTGTTTTTATAAGTAATAGTTATACCAATCGCTTAGAGTAGCGTCGGACGGTTATTTGTCCGGCGCTACTTTTTATCCGGTTTTAATAAGCATTTTTAGTAACGGATAGATTATTAATTTAATTAATAAATTTGTGAGCGACTTATCAAAATTAGTGATTTTTTATCACTATCCTCGATTTATAATAAAATCATGCCTTTGACAAATTTTTTGAATTCGATTGCCCGTTATTTTGTTCCTGCTGCTTTAGCAGCATGTCTCGCCGGATTCGCTAGCAAAACGATCGCCAATGTAACCGAGAAGCCCCTGGAAAAAACAAGGATCGACTTTGTTTCCACGGCCCATAAAGGCAGCGAATTGCAACTCGAAGCTAGACAAGCGCCATTGGCGCAAGTTTTAGAAAATATTGCTACTAAAACCCATGTGCCTATCCATTATTCCGTACTGCCTGAAGGGCTGGTGTCTGCCACCTGTGTCGGTTCGACGTTGAAGGTGGTGTTGGAATGTTTGCTCGACGGAAAAGCCGATCTAATCGTCCGGTATTCGGATCGCGATACCCATGCGGCTGGCAATGTCGTTGAAACTTGGGTGCTCGGCTCAAGGCTGGATGGAGTCGTCGCAAAAAATTGTCCCATGCCAGCGGCTCCTAACGATACGGATTCTAACGCCTTTGATGAAAATCAGGCACAAATTGAAGTTGAGCAGTTACGGACGCAAGAGTTGTTGAAGTTGGCCCAATCGAAAAACCCTGAAGAACGGGCCGATGCGATTGGCGCTTTCTTGTCCGAGGGTGGCGAAGGCGACCCTGAGATTAAAGCCGTACTTGAACAAGCGCTGACAGATACGGATGACAACGTTAGGGCACAAGCCGTCTCAACCCTATCTCATCGCGAAGGCGGAGCTTCTACGGAAGCAGTTATTCGGGAAGCCATGCGCGACAGTTCTCCCGCCGTGAGGATGATGGCAGTTGACAGCATTACCAATGACGTGGCTTTACTGCAACAGGCAGTAAACGATAGCGATGAAACCATCCGAAACTTGGCTGCTTTAAAGTTGGAACAGCTTACCCCTCAGTAGCTAAGCCATGCTCTAGCCGCTAACTAAATTAAGCAATCCCGGAAAGTCTGGTTTTTTTGCTTAAAATGACATCAATCAAATCTCGCCACACATAAAGTGCCGCTTAGTCTTAACCGACAGTTGCGGGAAAGGATTCACTTTATTTCATGATAAACTCTTGCCGTTGAGCGGTTTCTAAGGTTACAGTTTTATTTATGGCTGTATCGGGTCTTAAGTCGCTTATACATGGTCGGGCGTATCAAATGGCTTAACCAACCTTTTTAAACTCTTTGCGGATTATCGCAACAGGTAATCAAGTTGCAATAATATGCGATAAAAAACAAATACTTCCAATCAATTAATTTTTGTCATTGTTTAAGTCAACTATGTCCCATTCCAATTCAACTAAAGCTGTACTTTATGCATTTTCAGCCAACTTAGGGATCGCATTAGCCAAATCCGGGGCGGCAATTTGGACGGGTTCCGGTTCCATGCTGGCCGAAGCGATCCACTCTTTTGCCGATTGCGGAAATCAGGTCTTATTGCTGGTCGGCATGAAGCGGTCAGAAAAAGAAGCAACAGTAATGCATCCGATGGGATACGAGCGCGAAGCCTATATCTGGTCAATGATGGTGGCGATTATTTTATTTTCGGTCGGTGGACTTTTCGCCGTTTATGAAGGTTGGGAGCGTTACCTGAATCCGCACACGATTGAAAATGCAAAGGTTGCTTTGGTTATTTTGGGTGTGGCGGTGGTAATGGAAGGGCTTTCCTTGAAAGGGGCGCTCTCTGCGATGGCTGAAGAAAAGGGCGGGCTGTCCTTGTGGCAATGGTTTAAGCAAACGCATTCCAGCGAATTAATGGTCGTTACGGGTGAAGACATTGCCGCATTGCTCGGCTTGGTGATTGCCATGATTACCTTAGGCCTTGCCGTATTGACGGGGAATTCCGCATTTGACGCAATCGGTTCGATGTTGATCGGTGTGTTGTTGATCGTCGTTGCGGTCATTGTGGGAGCGGAAGTGCATTCCTTGATCATAGGGGAGTCTGCTGGGGCGACCCGCGATGAAGTGAAGGCTTATGTCGAGAAGCAAGCCTGCGTTTTAAGGGTACTGAACATTTGGGCTATCAATCACGGTAATTCCGTGATGGTTTCAATTAAAGCCGAACTTAAGCCCGATCTGACCGTCTTGACTGCGGTTAACGAGATTAACGCAATGGAAAAGCAGATTAAATCGACCCACAGTCGGGTTAAATGGATTTTTTTTGAGATTGATAATGAAGATTAGCCATTGATAAATAAGCCGGTATCATCATTTTAGAGATTTTAATACTTAAAACAGTAGTAAAACTATTTAACTTGTTGCAAGAGAAGACTTAATTTCGCGACTTTAGTCCACATTTCCATATCCCAATCGGGTTCTTTTCTATTTTGTGCATTAACTGACGCTCTGAGATATATTTCTTATTGTCATTCAATAAATTGAAAGAAAATTTCAGAAACGTGTCAAGTTGTTGACGTATTTTATATACTATATTTTTGTGATGCAGTCGACATAATTAAAAATTACTGGCTGTCGATTTTTAATTAACGTCTATGTTTTAGTCCTGACTAACTAATAAGCTCAGGACTAAAGCATGAATAATATGGCTAACAAAATGAAGCTGCTACTAACGCTTCTAGCTGTTTTCAACCAAGGCTATGCATTCGATAAAATAGCCTTAACCGAGTCGACCGCTTTGTTTTCCCTGGAGAATAAAACAGTTCCTGTCGTGAAAGTCACTTATGTCGGCTGGGATACGGGCTGGAAATGGGCATCTACCGCCATCACTCCAACTGTGCAGCTTGATAATAATGTCACCGATAATTTCACAGGAGTAGTGAGCGATCTTGGAATTAACTTTACCGGCACTGCTGCAACTTCATCCGTACCCAATCAAATAGATTGGGTCTACAATCTGGAGTTCTCTCAGAGTCGTCCTACGGCTCTTGGTTTCGGGCTTGAGTTTGAATTCACCCCAGATGCTGCCAGTTTCCCGTCTATTGCCCAATCGCCTGTGCTGTTGCCTGATAATCGAGGATGGCGTTGGGATACGCCGGATGGACATTCGGTTGAAGTAAAATTTACCCCGGCATTAGCCAATATCTATTTTGAAGGAAAAAATAAAAATAAAATTCGTACGATGTTTGTTACGGCCATCAACATTGGCAGCCAACAAACGATCATGTCTGTCACGGTTACTCCGCAAGTTGCACTTTCTCCGCCGACAGTAGCGAATTATGATTACGTTGACAAAACCCAGTGGCAGCAGGCTATCCTGCCGGAATATGCATCCCCGATTGACTTGTCATTTTTAAATAGCGCCGATGCGCCAGCGGGTAAACATGGTTTTCTTGAAACAAACGCAGATAAGCTTGTTTTTGAGGACGGAACGCCCGCCAAGTTTTGGGGGGTAAACCTTCAAGCGAAAGCCTTATTCTTAACGGATGAAGGCCACATTAAAGTACACGCGAAGCGTATCGCCCAACTAGGTTTTAACTTGGTCAGAATACATCATCATGATTCGAAATGGGTGTACCCTAATATTTTTTATGGCAGTAAAAGTACCCTGAGCTTTTCATCCGCTTCTTTGCGTAAATTAGATTTATGGATTAGTAATCTAAAAAAAGCAGGGGTTTATGTCTGGCTGGACCTACATGTTGGCAGAGGATTCACTGTAAATGACGGCATTTTATCGTTTTCCGAGATTGCACAGGGCAAAAGTTGGGCTGAGGTTAAAGGTTTCAATTATGTGAATCCAAGCATAAGGGATAGTATGCAGGCGTTTAATCAAACTTATCTGAATCATATCAATCCTTATACCCAATTAGCCTATAAAGATGACCCGGCCATTGTCGGCTTACTGTTAAGCAATGAAAACGACCTCACCTATCATTTTGGGCCTGTTTTAACAAAAAGAAAAACCGCCCCATATCATTCTAAAATATTCTATAGTGACGGAAAGCAATTTGCGGATGCTAACGGTTTTTCTTCGGTGGCTACGACTAGGCCGTGGAGTATGGGCGAACCCAAACTTTTCCTGAATGATGAAGAGCATAAATTCAATCAGCAAATGCTGGAACATTTGGGGCTTTTAGGGGTTAAATGTCCCATTGTAACAACCAGCTTTTGGGGGAACATGGGGTTATCCGGCCTGGCGTCACTGACGGATGGTTCAATCATTGACGTCCATGCCTATGGAAAAGAAGAAGAATTTAATTACAATCCGCGATATTATCCCGGTTTTTTGAGTAGGGTGGCAGGTGCGCAAGTCACCGGAAAGCCGTTATCCGTAACGGAATGGAATATCGAACCCTTTCCGGCGCGTGATCGATTTACCGCGCCAATTTTTACAGCCAGCCTTGCGGATTTACAAGGATGGGACATGATGCTGCTTTATGGTTACAGCCAAAAAGACTTAAACGGGCTGGACTTAACAGGGAGCAGTTATTCTAACTATAACGACCCCTCCATAATGGGGTTAATGCCTGCCGCAGCGTTACTCTACCGGCAGGACCATGTGTCTTTAGCCAAGCAGACTTACGAACTAAAGCTCAGTAAAAACGAGTTTTTTTACAAGGACATCAATCCGGTCAATTCAAAAACTATCAGGACATTACTGGAAACAAGCCGGTTGACTGTCAGTATGCCGACGGTTACCGAGTTGCCCTGGCTAAAGAATGCGAGCAATGGCTCAGCGAATTCGATTGTTGTCAGCGAGTTTAACAAGGATTATATCCCGGCGGGGCAAAACTTTGTCGAATCTGATACTGCTGAATTAAAACGCGATTGGTCAACCGGGGTCCATACCATCAACACGAAAAAATCTCAGGTTGCATCCGGCTGGATTGGCGGTAAAACGATTGATTTAGATGATGTTTCTTTTAATATTGACACCAAAAAAGCAGTCGTTGCGGTACAAAGCCTGGAAAATGTCCCTATTAAGGAGTCTACCGCTATCTTTATTACGGCAATGGCGAGGTCGCAACCCATAACCGGCGATTTACTGCCATTTTTATCCGAGCCTGTTGCAGGAACCGTTACCATTCAAGCATCGCCCGGTTTGCAACTCTACAAGGGTGCACTGACTGGAACTCAAAATAAATCAAATGCGTTCAGTTTCGATAATTTGAGCGGGAAATACACCATCGACTTGAAGGAAGCCAATGCCCATTGGTTGGTCTTGAAACCTGGTGTCTAGCAGTTTTTCAAGGCTATCGGTTGAATACAGGCTACAGAAGACGAAAAGTGGGTAAGTAATGTTGATTTAGAAACCATTTCAACATTACTTTTTTTACGCACCGGCTGTTGGGTAAAAGATTAGTAGCCTTTATGCTCGGGCGGATGCTGGGATTTGTTAAGGACGGTGCCAAGTAGATTTTTCCCGGATAACATTTTTAGGGTTTTTTTCAAATCTTCCGGTTGAGTTTTACCTTCCTCGATTACCAATAACACGGCGTCGTAGCAGTCAGTTGTTGCAAGCACATCGTCTGTCGCCAATACCGGAGGGAGATCGAAAATAATGATCCGCGACTGGTTTCTGCTACTTATCTCATTCATAAGCGCTTTCATTCTGGGGCCTGAGAGTATTTCGGATGAACCGATGGCCTTGCCTCTGCCAGGTAAGATTGTCAAACGTTCAATGCCAGGATTAATCAATATTTCGGATAAAGGCTTGTCGGATAGGAAATAATCCCTCAATCCGCTTTCATTTTCCAGCCCGAAATACCAATGGACTTTGGGATATTTCAAGTCTAAATCGACCAATAGGACCGATTGGTTTTGGTCCAAGGCCATCGCTATAGCCAGATTCACGGCAACCGTCGATTTGCCGGCACCTTGTGTAGGTGCCGTAATTGCGAAACTATTCCAATTATTGTCCCGTAATTGTTTAAGTATTTTGGTCCGAAGCATTCTGAAAGCTTCGAATTCAGGGTTGTTGTTATGCAAACTTACAATCCTTCTTTCTCTCATCAGTTCATGGTCAATGCTATGGTGGATTCCTTGGTCCGCTATAACTTGATCCTGATAAAAGTTTTTTAAGGGCAATTGGGTTTTTTCAAGTTCAGCACTTTGTATGGCTTTATCTAATGCGTCATGAATGCTGGTCATTTGATTCTCCGATTAGTTGTAAGTCCGTTTA
>JBGAWU010000029.1:0-12085 GCA_044227425.1 Methyloglobulus sp. | reverse complement strand
ATACCGATAGTGATGACGATGGAGTTGACGACAGTGTTGACACCGATAGCGATGATGATGGTATTGACGATAGCCTTGATGTCAATAACTGAAGTTAATCCGTATCTCTCTAAGGATAGTTGGTTTCGGATTTATTATGAAGGGAAACAGTTGATTTCAAAGGAATGAGAACGGGGCGGCATTGATTTCCAGATCATTGCCGCCTTTTTTATGCCTCGGTTTTTTCAGTGGTACTGGCTGGGCAATTCGCATTTTTTGGAAAACGAAGGATAAAGCAAGAGCCCTTGCCTGGCTCGGAATCAACAACGATTGTACCGTGCATGGCAACCGTGACGATATTTTTGACAATGGCAAGGCCCAAACCTGTTCCCCCTTTGTTTCGGGCGGTCGTAAAAAACGGATCAAAAATTTTGCCGCTATTTTCCTTGGTTATCCCTACGCCATGGTCTTGTACGGTTACGATGAATTCGCCGTGGTTAGTGTTGCCATTAAGCCGGTCGGTTACGGTAATTTCAACGTTTCCGCCGGCTCCGGCCGGATAAGCGTAACGTTCGATATTTTGCAGAAAATTCAGCATAATTTGAGTTAAATGACCCGGAAAGCCATGCCACTGGGTGTTCCCGTGAATTTTCGAAATATCAAGATGTATCTCAATTTTCGATTGTCTTGCGCTGATCTTAAACAAGTCGATGGCTTCCTGGAGTATAGAAGGCAGCTCGACAGTTTCCTTGTGCTCGGTAATTTGCTGTTCGACTGCGATTTTTTTAAAGTTTTCAATTAATCGGTGGGCAATTTCAATATTCTTAATCGTTAAATTGGACGTATCCAGAATATCTTGAAAAATCGCTCCGTTTTCATCGTCCTTGAATAAGGTATGAATATGGGGCAATGTCAAGCGATTACGGATAATGCTTAATCCTGTATTAACGATACCTAACGGCGTGTTGATCTCGTGTGCCACTCCTGCTACGGCTTGGGTTAAGGCGCGATGCCTATCCAGTGCGGCTTCCGTTTGCAGGGTTTGGCTGATGCAATCGAGTTCTTTTTCACGCAGCCGTTTTTTTTCCAGGGTTGCATTGATTCTGGCTTTAAGTACAGTCGGGTTGAACGGCTTTGGCAAATAGTCTTCGGCGCCTGCTTCGATGCATACGATGACAGAGTCGATATCGGCACAGGCGGAAATCATAATGACCGGGATCTTTTGCAACTTGTCATCTTCTTTCATGTATTGCAAAACCTGATAACCATCCATATCCGGCATCATGACATCCAGCAATACTAAATCGAATGGCTCGTATTTAAGCAAATCCAACGCTTTAGCACCATTGTCTATCATAATGGTTTGATAGCCTTGTCGAGTCAACCGGCGGGATAATATGTCCCGGTTTGCAGGATTATCGTCAACAATTAAAATTTTTCCAGCGATAAAGGGGAGAGAGGTAGCTTGCTTTCTTTCAGGAGAATAGGTTTTTGGGTTTTGTTTTATTTCATAAGTATTATCGCAAAGTCCCGTACTACATACTTGGGCGCATGAAAATAGGGTTTTCAGGCGTTCAAGTATGTGTTGTGCCGCTTGGTTAATTTTACTGAGGTCGTCGATCAGTTTATCCTGTCCGGTGTGCTCTGCGTCTTCGGAAAGGATTTCCGAATAACCAATTATCTGGTTCAACCAATTCAGCAAGTCGTGCCGGGTTTTCGATGTGACCGTCATTGCGGTTTCTATCCGACTTTCGCAGCTTGCCGTCATAAGGGTTCACCAAGAATTTTTTGAATTTTGGTTAACAATCGAGGCATTTCAATCGGCTTTGTGTCGTATTCGTCACAACCTGCATTCAAAGCTTTTTGTCTATCGTCCCCCATGGCATGTGCAGTAAGGGCAATGACGGGAATATGGCATGTTGCCGGGTCTGCTTTAAGGTGTTGCGTTGCCGCCCAGCCGTCCATAATGGGTAGGCTCATGTCCATGAGTATCAAATCCGGTCGCGCCGATTTTGATAACTGTAGACTTTCCAGGCCGTCCATCGCCAGGATTACTTCGTAACCGTTTTTAACCAATCTGCGCGACAGCATATCGCGGTTTAATTCATTGTCTTCAACGAGCAGTAATTTAACCATTATGCACCTCTGCGGGTAATCGTACGGTAAATACAGAACCAAGCTCCGGCTCGCTTTCTACAGTTAGGTTGCCACCCATCATCTCGCAAAACTTTTTGGTAATGGTCAAGCCGAGACCGGTTCCCCCATACCTGCGAGTCGTTGAGTTATCTGCCTGGGTAAAGGCGTCGAAGACCTTTTCTACTTGGTCTTTCGACATGCCGATTCCGGTATCGCTGACATTAAAAACAATCCAGCACACATCCGGGTGGTTTTCAGTTGAGACTGCAAAATTAATCTCGCCACCGTGGGTGAATTTACCGGCGTTACTCAGTAAATTAAGTAAAATCTGCCGAATTTTAATGGAATCCGCCTTGATTGTTGGAATGTTGTCCGGGCAACTGATATTAAATTTATTACCGTTTTTATCGATAATCGGCTTTACGGTATTGGTGATGTCATGAACCATCATGAGCAAGGGAATTTCTTCCAGACATAACTCCATTTTTCCTGCCTCAATTTTCGATAAATCGAGAATTTCATTGATGATCGATAACAAATGTACAGCAGAAGAATGAATCTTCAACAAATCGCTGACGTTCTCGTGTTGCCCCGAATCTTTTGCCTCCTCCAACAACATTTCACTGTAACCGATAATGGCGTTCATCGGCGTACGGAGTTCGTGCGACATATTGGCCAGGAAAACGCTTTTCGCGCTATTGGCTTCCTCGGCGACGGCGCGTGCGCGTTCGGCTTCGGCAATAGCCTTCGACAGTTCGATTTCAGTCTGTTTCAGCTCTGTGATGTCGGTACGGATCGCCACCGTACCCGTATTCCATACCCGGCGTTCGCTGACCCGCATCCAGCGGTCGCCTCTAAAATGCTCGATAAAGTTTTCCCGTGGATTACGATGTCTCGCCATTCTTTCAACCAACCACTCCTCTGTGCTGACTTCCGCATCAAGGATCAAACCTTCCTGCGCGGCGCACCGCATGATTGATTCGAAAGTCATTCCCGAAGTAATCGGAATACTGAAATTCATGATCTCCCGGTAACGCTGGTTGCATTCCACCAGGCGATCCTCCATATCGAAAAGACAAAAGCCGTCGGGAATGCTTTCAATGGCTTCACGCATCCTGGATCGGCTGACAGCTTCTTCTGTCGTTGCTTGTTGGATGCGGCTGTCCACAATGGTAATAAAAATGGCCAATGAGGTGATTAGCATTGAAGTGAAGGACACCCAAAATACCAGTGCTTTCGGGTTCAATGCGTTTTCCCCGATAACCGGTGGCACGTCGCCTGCAAAAAAATAAGTGGCCGCCATGCTTGAGAAATGCATTCCGGATATGGCAAACCCTAAAATCAGGGACGCAATAATTTTAACCAGAAAGTTGTTGACGGTTTTTTTATCATTTCCGCCCCAAAAATCGATAGTTACAGCCACACCTGTAAGCACTGCCCCGGTAATAACGGAAACCAATACCAGGCTAGGTTCGAACATCATAATCAGCTCGCGGCTGATGCCACGCATGGCGGCCATCCCGATATAATGCATCGAGCCGATACCCAAGCCCATCACGATGCTAACAAAGAAGGCGTAGGACAACTTGCTGTTTTTAGGGCGACTAATAACATCCAGCATAATATAGCTGGACACGATAGGCGGGATTGTCGATTTAACAGTGATTAAAATATCGTAACTCACGGTAATGGGAAGCGTTAGCGCCAGCATTGCAATGAAATGCATCGCCCATATACCGCCGCCCATAGTGAGCGATCCGATAACAAGCCAAAGACGTCTTTTATTACCGGAATCGGTGACCCGGATACGTCCGGCAACACTCAAAGCGCCGTAAGAGGCTAGAAAGGCGATGGCGATTGACAGTAAAACCAAACCCGCATCGTAACGGGTATCCAAAGCCAGGCTGAGGTCCCTTTCGTCGTAGATAAGATGGTTCATGGCGGCAATCCCGATATTAAGCGGCTGTTTAAAAATCCTTTCGGCTTTGTCGCCAAAGTATAGCCAATTGCTTAACGAAACAATGCATCAAGTTAATGATAAACAGAGGCGGGTTAAACCGGCTTTTAAATAAAAATGCTGTTTGCGCCTGCGATTCATTGCCGACGACATCGATCAAACGGTAACCGTTGTTATCCTTAAAATAACGGTCGCCCGCAGGGTTAAGCGGCATTCCTTCGGTAGCCCGTAACCGGCTAAGGGCAAGGAAACCTTGGGTGGCGTCGATCTCATCGGAAAACAGGATTTCTCCATCGATAGCCAGCCAACGCGGTGTGTCCGATTGATCGGGACTAAACCCGCCGATGGGGGATAATGCGTACAATAATTTCCGTTGGGATCCGGCCGCTTCCACCAAACTGTTTGTTAATTCAAGGGTGCTAAGCGCCATGCCATAAGACAAATATTGGCGGATACTGCTTTTTACGAGCGAATACAGCTTATCCTCGGTTGCTTCAATCTTACTGAAATAACCGTTGATATCATATTTATCGATAACATCGCGTTCAGGGGCAATACCGGGTTGTCCCGTTCGGATATGGATTTGCGTCAGCTTGTTGCCGAGATCGTTCCGAATGTAATCGCAAAGTTCTAACCCCGCATGATCCGTTTCCATGACCACATCGAGGAAGGCAACCGCTAGCGAACAACCGACATCGACATCGTCTTTAATCAAATTAATCGCATCCGCCTTGCTTCCGGCGGTATATATTTTCAGGGGCAAGCCGTAAACTTCGAATGATTTCATTGCAAGCCGGGAAATCGTCAAGACATCCGGTTCGTCGTCAACCAAGAGGACAGGCCAGTAATTAAAAAACATGTCAGTTCTCCTTTTTAGTAGGCGAGGGGCTGTCTTAATTCACTCATTTTGGCGGCATCAAGACGCATGTGCTTGGCCAGATAAGCGGCGGTTTCTTTGGGCCGTACTTTGTTGACAAAGTTGTAGCGCGCTTCGTGATAATTGACTTCGCCGCCATAGAATTTACCGGAAAAATTGATTTTCATTTTTTGCAGCTCGGCGGTTCGGTAAGCCGCCAAGGGTTTTACCTGTTCGTTTTTTTGCCGGAATACCCGTTTCTCCTGGAGCAGGAGATCGTACTGCGGCGATGCCGCCAACGCCTCCGCTTTTTGCCGGACTTGGCTTATATAGTCTTCGTAATTGTCTGGTAAAACTTCATCGAGATAACCGATGGCTTTTGCTTTCTTAGTACCCATCGGGAGTGGCGTTTCTGTTAGTTCGAGCGCCTTAACGGGGCCGACCCGTTTCGGAAGGCTGTAGGTCCAATATTCCGACCCGTATAAACCCATCGTACGGTAATGCGGGTTGAATACGACGCCTTCCCGCGCCCAAACTTTATCTGCAGCCAGAATCGCCATAGCCCCGCCGGCACCGCATCCGCCCCAAACAGCTGAGACCGTGAATTTGGATTCTGTGGTTAAAATCGCCAAAATTACATCATCAATGGCGTTAATGTTCCGCCAAGATTCATTGGCCGGATTCTCCGATGCTTCGATGATATTAAGATGGATGCCGTTCGACCAGAAATCCCGGCCGCCCATCAATACCAGTACTTTGGTCGGTCTTGCCAAAGCAAGTTGGTACGACTCAAGTAGGCGACGGCATTGCGTTGTAGACATCGCGCCGTTATGGAAGTCGAAATGAAGATAACCGACCTGATTAATTTCTTCATACCAAATTTCCTTAAAGGTCAGGTCGGTTCCCATGTATAAAGGATCGATGGGCGATTCGGGCGTATCATCGAGAAAGCTGCCTAATACTTTGGCTGCAGGTAATTTAAAGGCAAATTGCTTTTCGTGGCGGATAAAGCGTTTATAGAATGGAATTTTTGCCACATTTTTACGTTTCAGATGAGTTATCCAAACTGCGCCGTCGATAGCCGCACGGCAAATAGCCCCATGACGTTTAGCGATAATTGCTCCCGGCTGCCAGCCTTGCAACTGGCTTTCTTCATGGGCGCCAAATAAATAATATTCTTCATTATTAATGACATCGAGCACACCTGGTGCACTATCGCCCGCATTGATTTTTTTGATAATGGCGGCCACGGGGTCGTTGGCCCAATCGATTTTACGATCGGCCTGTTTCATCAAGGGTCGCAGTTTTCCATGGACATCCGGTTTGGAATAATTCAGTGGTTCAGGTTTGAAATCCTTCGATTCAACATATTCCACTGCCCGTAACATGCCTTTGATAGCCGCTTTAGTGACTTCGCGCCGGTAGATACCGGCTTTGCTTGCAGACCGCATCTTAAACGTTTCAGTCGCCCAGATAGCGCCCGCATCCATTTCTTCGGCCGCTTGCAGTATCGTTACTCCCCATTCCTTTTCCCCGTTCATGATGGCCCAATCGAGAGAGGAAGGCCCCCGGTCGCCTTTGATACCGGGATGAATAATGAAGCAATGATGTGTCCTCCACACATCCTCAGGAATTTTTTCTTTTAAAAACGGGCAAATAATTAAATCGGGTTGAAAAAAAATGACGCCTTTCCTGACATCGTCGGGACTGAGCGCCAAAGTAATCGAAATATCATGGCCTAAAGCTTCAAGCTCTACATGCGCCCGCTGGCATAAGCCATTATAAGAGGATGAGATTAATAATATTCGCATACCGTTTTCTCCTTATTCTTTTTATGATTTTGGATGAATTTATATGGAAGTCGATGACCGGAATAGAAAATATCCAATTTAATTATTAGACATTCACCGTGAGAACGGCAAACGGTTGTTTTCTTACGTATCTGGATCGACCTACCCAGATTACTTTTGGATACTTATTCGGCACACTGCCGAACGGATTCAATTCCGCAGGGTGTACGTACTAAATTATCCTAACTCCGGAAACCTAATGCTGTTGACTTAAGCCCATAAACGCTGAGGCTGTTATTTCAAAGGGCAACGCAACAGAGGAATCCGGCGTGGTTCAGGTATCTCTTCCTTCGGCTATGCCCAGGCCAAAATGACAACGTCCGTTTTAAACTGGACGGCATTGGGATAAAAGCGATATAAGCCGAATAATGAATCCATAACCTGAATCAATTCCTCAAAAAGGGGCATTGCCATTCGTTCGATATAATAAAAAAATATGTTTTAAATCAATAATTAATATTTTAATTGTTAGCAATTCTTACTTATGTGAATTTACAGGTATTTTAGTTTCTATTGAACAATCCGTTTTTAGGATAGTGCCGTTTTTTATCGCAGTCTGTGACTAAATACCCAGAAAAAGTAGTTGCTGTTATTCTGCCTTTTTTCTAAAAAGGGAAAAAGACAATTTACCCGCAAATACTGCCAAAATAGTGGACTCAACAAAATGCCGCTACTTAGTTGTTTAAGCCTGAAAATAAAGACTGCGCTTTTTTAAAAAAGATAGTAATAGGGAATTACTTCTAAGTATTTCATAATTATTAAATACTTAGAAAGGTAAATACTTATTTTTTAATAGAGGATTACGCATTAATAAAACATAGGCTTGGTTTTAACTGAAAAATCCATTACCATTCTGCCGCGTAATCGCATAAAGGGGTGTTAGCTCAGTTGGTAGAGCAGTGGACTCTTAATCCATAGGTCCAGGGTTCGAGTCCCTGACGCCCCACCAAGCAACCGATTGAATAAAAATGATTTTATTCTAATCCATCGGTTAATGACGCTGAAAAAAACGCCACAGGGCACCCAATAGGGCACCTGCGGATTTTTCATTTGGGCGCAAAACCGCGCCCAGCGGTCATATTGGAAGCCATCATGGCGACTATTCGGAAAATTGAGCGGCAAGGCGGCTCGGTTTATAAAGCCATCATCAAAAACAAGGGCATCGCCCTTAAATCAAAAACATTTTCCAGAAAAGGCGATGCCCAAGCGTAGGTTAAACGGGTCGAATCCGACCGTGATCTCATGGAAAGCCTAGATTCGCGCGGTGCTTGCGTGAGATTTTCCGACCTGGTCGATGAGTATGTTCAACAATGGACTGGGAAATCTTTCCAGGCGCAACAAGGCCGGGCAGCTTGCTGGCGGTCGGTTCTGGGACATCGCGTATTGTCGGACATTGCAACAAACCATATCCGGCAAGCGATCAAAAACCTAGAAAAAGGCTATGCCATGCGTTCGGACGGACGCGGCAAGAGCCGGGGTCGGCTTAAGGCAACGGCAAAAAAACGTTCGCCGAGTACGAGCAACCGGTATCGCTCGACGCTTTCAGCCATATTTCGATATGCGATGATTGAGAGGTATTTGCCGGTCAATCCAGTTAGCCGTGTGCCCTCACGAAAAGTCAATAATCTGCGCAACCGATATTTAATTGAAATTGAATGTTCACGTTTGTTGTCGGCGTACAAGGAAAACCATTGGCCCCGCTTATATTTAGCCGTGCTGATGGCAATGACAACCGGCATGAGAAAATTCGAGCTTTTCGGGCTGCGCTGGTGCGACATCGATTTTGAGCGCGGCTTGGCGATGCTGGCCGACACCAATGTCGCTTACGCGGCAATAAAAAATGGTGTCAAGACCAATATAATTTTGATCCCGAACCACCCTAGCAGTTTCGAGATCAAGGAAAAATGGCGTGAATAATTGGCTGGATAGACATGCTACGGCTGGACGTGGACGATGTTAACCTTGTTCCAGATATTTTCAATATAGTCGCTATCCATTTCCGGCATTCCGTTTTGCAACCATTCGACCAGAATTTTAGCGGTATTAGGGTAGTTAACCTGGACGGCATTCCCAGTATGCAGCCAGTGGTCGATCTCTTTGGTGTCGAGTTCATTCATCGTATGACCGAAACCAAGCAATTGGATAGCCGCGGCATTCGATATTTGTTCCATTTGCGAATGCAACGGTTTTACCAATATTTTCTTACCCATTTGCAAAGCTTCGCTGATGAGCTCAAACCCTGCGTTACTGATAACAGCCGCCGAATCAACTAGGTCTGCCTGGAAGCCTTTCCGGGACAAGTTCTTACATAGGATATGATCGCAATGGGTATCAATCACATCCGGCGTATAAATATGGAACTCGAAGTTTTTAAACGGTAGGAGATGAGTTATAACCGTATGGGTATCTTCAAAAGGCAAATAAACAATAACTTTGTTTTTGATCACTTTTTCCGGTATATCATGGATTTCGATGATCGGCGGCAATATCGGCTGTCCGAAATGATGCCAATGCAATCCAACCCCTTGGGTCACCGGCGCGAAGTATTTCATGACCATCTCTGCAATGGGGTCGCCGCCTTCCCTGGGAATTTTATGCCTAAACGCATACTGGTGCCCTATCCCCACTACTGGGACGCCGTGGGTTTTTGCCGCCCATGCCGTAACAGGCTCGAAGTCACTGATAACAACGTCATAGTCCTTTAAATCCAGCTTAGTGATATCCCTGATAAACGAAACGGGTTTTGCAGTCATCAAGGTCTTTAAGTAGCTGACTTCGCCTTTATGGGCGGAAAAAGTCAAACCATGACGAAGTTGATAGCCGTTAAAGACCTGCATGTCGAAATATTTATCGAAATCGCGCCCGGTAAATTGGAAATCGACTTCGACACCAGCTTGAAAAAGTTCTTTCGCCATCACTCTGGCGCGGGTGATATGTCCGTTCCCGGTTCCTTGGACACCGTAAAATATTCGCATTAGATAACTTGCCCTATACTAAAAATGCCTATGGAAAGACCCATCGCACTGCCCACCAGGGTATCGGTTGGGAAATGTACGCCCAATGTCACCCGGGAAAATCCCACCAATGCCGCCCACACATAAAGCGGCAACAGCAACGAAGGGTAAAAATGCCCCAGTAATGTCGCCATCACAAATGCCGCTGATGTGTGGCCTGACGGAAAGCTGAACTTATCGGAAGGGATAATCACACTACGGTAATTTTCTAACGCAGCCGTTGGGCGGTTTCGTTTAAATCCGTTTTTAAGGATAAAATAAACTGGCCTTTCGATCAGGAAAGCCAGCATGATTGTTTGCAGCAACAGGCTTCTCATTCCTTCTTGCCAATACAGCAATGCCATGATTAAAACATATAAGCCGCCATCGCCGGTTTTTGAGACTATCCGGCAAAATTTTGCCAACCGCTTATGGCTGTTGGCGTTGATAATCCAGAAAAACATAAAAACATCGTATCTGTGGATTGCATAAAGCAGTTTCATAGTGTCCTCCTTAGGAAGAGTCCATAAGTGACTGAGTCTCACCGGAAATCGTGGTTTACCGATGATTTAGCTTTTACAGGACAAGCTTAAGACGGTTTTATGACAACAAGGTGACGGAATTTTGAAGATTATGTGACGGTTAATAATCGATATGTTGATTGACATCGTAGGTTGGGCAGAGCGGTAGTGAAGCCCAACATTCAAGGCTTCGTTTATGTTGGGGTTCACAAGTTCCCCCCAACCTACGAGCTTTGTTTGTTCGCATAATCCCCGGCATTATGTATCTTGGCGCGGGGTTGCCAAGACGGGGAAGCGATGCATGGAATGTACCTTATCCGGCTTACAGCGGCGAGATCAACCGACCGACCGCAATTATGTCTATTTGATCAATAACATCATCAATCTGTTCTAAGTTGTGTAACTTAGACATCTCAATGTATCTCTCTATGTATTTGTTTGTAATATAACTATCTAAATTGAATAAGCCGTTAGTATTAAGCTGGCCAATAAATTCAGGAAACAAATCAGGTTTGGCAAATAAACCTTGAGCCAATATTGAACCATATCCGTGACAATAAACATCGTTACCTAGCCACATAACGTTTGAGCAACCTATTACAACTTTTTTTTGTTTCGCTAGGTTTTCCGAAAACACAACACATATTTCATTTCTATCTTGATGCCGATTACAAAATTCAAGAATCCTTTTGGTTTTATCTAAATCGCCCAATAGTTTTATGTCCGTAAAATCTTGGTTTTTCTCTTCAATCTCGTCTCTTAACTCAATGAATTCACAAGGTAGTATTCCAGAATAATGATCCTCGTCAAGATCAAACCAAGCCATTCTATCTATGCCAGAGTAATATATATCGCCAATGCAAGGTGGCTTTTTGAAGAAAGCACTACGATCTGCTCCATAAAAGTTGTGCATCGGTTTACGTAAAACCACATATCCACAAATATTATTCATCGCCAGAAGCCTCTGGTTGTGGGTCGGCAGGAATATGTCCTATACCTGTTCCTGGAATATGTATATGTGGACCACCTTCCCAATGGTCAGCACGGTAGGGCGGGTCGAGACCCGCCTTACGTGTTGCAGCGCCTTGTGGCGTCAATCCCATTGGATCGGTCAGATTAACCGGGTTCCCATTGACATATGAGAATATGTTAATGCCAGTGATAAATCACACGTTTGATAATTGTTATGGTCTTTGAATTTGTTTAAGATCATTTGAAGTTATTCGCTTCCAATAAGAATCTTTCATTCTTAATATACTGATATTTATAGCCTCAATTAGCTTAACATCCTGTTTTGCATTGTAAGTTTTTAAACGAGCCATTTCTTGAATGATATTTACAATATCACTTACTTCTGCATCATCATCTGTAGACTCTAATTTGGAGATCAAAAATGGGATGACTTTTTGTCCCTGTTTTGCGAATGGCTTTGACAGTTCAAGCAATGGAGGGTGTATTACTTGCATTCCATAAATATATATTTTGTATTGATCTTCAAGCGAATAGCGTTCCATGCTTTTTTCCCAATCCAAAGGACTGATATCATGAAAAAAATCTTCAGCAAGCTTTGAGTCGGCACTTTTAAAAATACAACTCTGGGTAATTGCTGCTATCAAAAAAAACAAAACTAAAATAAGTTTGTTCATTTTGAACACTCGCAAGTATTTCCACTAGGATTGCGACTGTAAATATCATCCCTAATCCATTTCTGCCAATCATAAGCAGATTTTTCAAATTGATTGCTACGATATCCCATGCTAAAAGCGCTTTCTATGAGATAAGAAGCTCCAGAC
>JBGAWU010000299.1:0-3790 GCA_044227425.1 Methyloglobulus sp. | reverse complement strand
CTATTACTTTTACTAGCCGCCTACCCTGCGCTCGAACAAGCTGAACCGAATTCTAAAATCGAATTGCCCGATATGGGGGATTCTTCCGGCACCATCATCACCCCAGCAGAAGAAAAAGAATTAGGGGAAGCGTTTTTCAGGAGCCTGCATTCCCAGGTCTCCATTAACCAGGATGCGGAAATTCAGGAATACATCCAATCGATAGGCCAAAAACTGGTCGCGAATAGCGACGGGCCTGGGTTGCCGTTTCATTTTTTTGTCGTGATGGAAAATGATATTAACGCTTTCGCGGGACCGGGCGGTTACATTGGCGTCAACTCGGGCCTGATTATCATGACCGAAGCTGAAAGCGAACTAGCCTCGGTCATGGCCCACGAAATTGCCCACGTAACCCAGCGGCATTTATACCGCGCTGCGGAGGCAGCTGGACGTTTATCTATCCCTACCATGGCAGCGACATTGGCAGCGATACTGCTGGGAACCCAATCGCCCGCATTAGGGCAAGCTGCGATCATGGCCGTGATGGGCAGCAGCATCCAGTTCCAGATCGATTTCACCCGTGAAAATGAAATGGAGGCCGACAGAGTCGGGATGCAAACGTTACAAGAAGCAAAATATGACCCGCGCAGTATGCCAACATTCTTCGAACGCTTGCAGCAATCGAGCCGCTATTACGGCAAAGATGTCCCAGAGTTTTTACGAACCCACCCTGTCACGGCGTCGCGTATATCGGATACCCGTGGTCGTGCGGAAACCTACCCTTATAAACAATATATCGACTCACTCGGCTACCAATTGATCAAGGAAAAGCTGAGGGTCATAGCCAGTAAAGACGACGCCGGAACGGTGAAATTGTATAAAGCAAGACTTAACCAAGGCACGGCAGAACAGAGGACGGTCGCTGAATACGGGCTCGGTTTAATGGCGCTTAAAATGCAAAAATACCAGGAAGCGGAAAATATTTTTCAAAAACTGTCCAAAGAATATCCATCCCAACCTCATTACGCCACGGCGCTGGCCAAGACAGCCCTGGAATCGAAAAACTATCCTGTAGCGCTCGCACGGTATCAAAAACTGACGGATTTATTCCCAAACGACGAAGCCATAAAACTCGAATATATCACGGCTCTGGTGCGATCGGGGGACCCGGCAAAAGCAAAGAAAAATTTACCGACTTTATCGCCAAAAACCCAGACACTACCGGTTTATTACGAACTCATGGCGCAAGTTTACAGTGATCTGAATGAGCCTGCCGAATCGCACCGCTATCTCGCAGAATATTATTACTCAACGGGCCAAATACAGGATGCAATTTTCCAAATCCGTCTGGCGCGCCAATCAAAAGGACTTAACCCCTATTTGTCAGCCATCCTGAGGGAAAGGCATGATTTTTTCCTGAATGAACAGATGGAAGCAAGGCGTAATCAATAAAAAATAGACTCGCTGAATCCAGGCTTAACGGAAGCCGCTTACGATTATTTTTTCGATAGGAAACCAAGGTTACGCATAGCTTTCAAGATACGTAACCGACTGTTATAAAATAATATTTTTAAGGAATAATTAATTTTTTAAAAAATCGTTTTTTTTTGTTGGACAAAGGCGTTTTTTTAGAGATAGAATACCCACAGCTTTTCGGAGCGATGCCGGTTTAATATCGGTATAGAGGGGGACATAGCCTTATAGGCTATTGATAAATAACAATAATAAAAAAGTAATTCTGCTTGAGTTGGGTTGTACAAATTTCATATGAGTGCAGCGAAATAATAACAATAATAAAACTCAACATGCCCGCTTATGCGGGCTTTTTATTGCCTGTCGCTTTTGCAACCCGTCATCTCCGCTTGGCTCATTTTACATAGTCAAACGCAAGCCAATCCAGCCGCCTCGCGGCGCCCCCGGCGACACAAAACGTCCATCATTAAAACTATCGCCAAGAATTTCACTAGCCACGCCATATACGCCGAATGTGTTGTAGTGGGTATCGAAAATATTATCGACTTTCCCGAACAGCGTGAAATTTTTCGTGACTTTATATTCCGCCGTCGCATTAAATAACCAATAGCCGGACAATTTTGGCGTCAGGTTCGCCTCATCGCCCCTGAAGACACGACTACCGCTGTAAGTACTGTTTACTCCCAAAGATAATTTTTGCCAGAGATCGACACTTATGGCGGCTTTAAAGATATGCTCAGGAATGCCGGGAATTCTGCTACCGCCGACAACAAGCGCAGATTGCTCAAAGTCAAGCGGGTTCTGCCCAAGGAAGCCATCCAAAAACCGGGCGTTTAAATACGTATAATTTGAAGAAAAGTGCCAATCGTCGATTGAACTGAATAGCTGCGGATGGTTGATTGTCGTTGCCGCTTCAATACCATATCTCCGGGTTTTCCCTACATTGCTAAAGAAACCTTGGCTCAGGACGTTGCTGTCCTTGTCGCGACGAAAAATAATATCGTCATTATTGATGGTATGGAAATAGCCTAAATTCCACTTTAAGTCGCCTTTGCCTAATACTTCATTAAGGTTGCCCCTAAACCCGCCTTCCCAAGTTTTAGCGACCACTTGCTTCAATGGCGGATCGGAAAGGAAAGCATTCGGCAACCGGCAGGGGTCGTTTTTATCGGCACAGCTTAACTCCATCGGCGTCGGCACCCTTGTCGATTCGCCATAGCTGCCATAAACGGTCAGATTATCGAAAATTTCGTACGTCAAGCCGACGGATGGATTCAAACGGTCGTAACTATGGCTTCCGCTCAATTTATCCTTACCATCGAAAAACTGGTTCGCCATGCCGATGCTAATATGGTTGTAACGCCCAGCAACCGTGGCTGTTAACTGATCGGTAATCGAAAAACTGTCGGTCAAATATATGCCGTAGGTTTCCGTGGTCGTGTTTAACCGGACACGGTTCTCCCGCACTAAAACCCCGCTACCAATCGTACCCCGATCCGCAGTAAGGCGCGCCAGCTCTGTATCCGACCCAAAATGAACATCCGCATAGTCGTAACTGGCGCCAACCACCAGATTATTTTCGTGGGCGAATAAGTCCTGGTTAAACGTCGTTTGCAACGTACCGCCTCGGCTGCGCATTTGGGTCGAGCTGGTATTATTGGAAGCTAATTGGTCGCCAAGATTATTGACTACATGGTTGGCGTTGATTTTCTGTTTCCCTACATCAACGATAGGTACACCATTGTCATCGCAAATAAATGACGCTGGATCGGACATATCGCAAACAACAAAATCGCTGTTATCCCCGTTAAAAGTGTGGTTCCGATTTTGCCTAAAATAAGCATTACCGTTCAACTGAATCTCGTCGGTCAGATCGTAATTACCTTCCAGTTCGGAAAAGAACATACGGTTGACAGTTATATCAGGATGGGTAAACACCGCTTTCCGGTCAAGGTTCTGTAATTGCACGGGAGCAGGACCGTTGCCCCTTAACCGGTTGTCATTGCCGCCCAACGTTAAATCTAACGCACCATGGTCGCCGCGCCAGCTTAAAGTACCGAATGCCTGATCGGCCTTACTGGGTGAAAAAGGCCGCCAGCCGTTTTCTTCGAAATGATGCAAGTCCAGAAAATAACCCCAGGTGCTGTTACTCCAACCCGTCGTCAGTTCCTCCGAATGCCTGTCCCATGAACCGCCGTAAACTTCGAGTTGATGGCCGGGTGCGGAAAACCCGGTTTTGGTCTTTACCGAAATGGCTCCGCCCAAACTATTCAAACCGTAAACCGGATTGGAACCGGGATATAAAGTCATCGAATCGATAGCGCCTTGAGGAATTAAA
>JBGAWU010000298.1:0-3808 GCA_044227425.1 Methyloglobulus sp. | reverse complement strand
CTTTCTATCGCGTCGGTTAATTCTTCCTGCCGCGATTTGAGCGAGCGCAAATCTTTCTCGCGCTGTAAAACACCGGATTTGCTGTCCTTGGTTTTTTTGATGCTGATCCAGCCCGGCCCGAACCAGCTGCCGTCTGGGGTAATTACTGATTCGTGGGATTGTAGCTGTAACGATAACGCCCTGGCTGAATCTACATTGTCGGCGCAGTAAATACCTGAAAGGAAAGAAGCCAAAGGCCACGGCGCGGTAACCTTATCGATAAGCGGTTCCAAGGCATTGGATGGGCTTCCGGTTTCGGTAATAGTCCCGGTTTCGAACAAAGTTAATGAGCTGTCCTGGAGTTCTGCGAGGCTTTGGATCAAGGGGGCGGCGTTATCGGTGCAAATAGCTTCCAAATCGCCGCCTAAAATGGTTTCAAGCGCGGTTTCCCAGCCGGAAGTTACTTCCAGATGCTCGACTAAGCGTTTATTGCTGTCTAAACCCATTTTTGCAAGCCAATCGGCCAATTTCTTGTTGTCTTTGCCCATTGCATGTTGCTGCAATAATTCCAAAGATTTTATTTGCCCGTTCACCTGCTGGATTTCAGTGCGGTAGTGGTGTAAACCGTTCTGTTTGTGCTTGATTTGTTCCCTGAGTTCCTGGATAAGCCGACGGTGATCTTCCAGTTTTTCGTTGAAATCGGCTCGTTGGTATTCCAGTGATTCGATGGCTTCCGCCAATGCTTCGGCATCGCCCTGAAAATCGTTTGCCAACAGTTCGCTGCGTTCATTCTGGAGTTTATCGATACGGGCTTGGAGTTGCTGGCCCAAATTGTCTAACTGCGCAATTGTCACCCGTTGTACTTCGGCTTGCTCTCGAAATTTGGCGCTATTGGTGCGGTAGGTTTCCCAGTGGTCTTGCCAGGTTTGTTTTTGCTTTTGAAAAGTCCGGTAAGATTCGGTGGTTTCTTCTTCGTACTGTTCGGCAGACTCTAACGCAGATTGCGTTTCAAGGATGGAAACCTTAATCGTCTCCATTGTTTCAAGGTCGGCCTCGATTTCACTCTGGGAGCGTTCGGCTTGTTCCTGGGAACGTTGGATTTCCAGCAAGGCTTCCTGATGGCTGGTTTCGTTGAATTTAATGGTTTGTTCCAGGCTGCTGACTTCGGCAACTGCCGTGTAATAATCGGCTTGCGTTTGGTCTAATTCATGTTGCTGGGCTTTATAGCTGATGCGTTTGGTTTCGATACTGCTGTTCAAGTCGCGCAATTGTTCGAATAAGCGGTTGTGTTCCAGGGCGACCGCTTGCAGCTTCTCATCCAGGTTTTCCGCCGCCTGATGATAAATGTTCCAGCGCATTGCCAACAATTCAAGCTTGAATTGGCGTTCCTGCTTTTTCAGTTCAGTATATTTTTCCGCTTTTTCGGCCTGTTTTTGCAGATGTTTGATTTGCTTGTCAACTTCGTCGCGCAAATCGTCCAGGCGCTCCAGGTTTTCCCGCGTGTGTTTCATGCGGGTTTCGGTTTCGCTCCGGCGTTCCTTGTACTTGGAAATACCTGCCGCTTCTTCAATATGGATGCGCAAATCTTCCGGTTTGGCTTCCACCATGCGGGAGATGGTGCCTTGCTCGATGATGGCGTAACTTCGGGAACCCAAGCCCGTACCTAAAAAGATGTCGGTAATGTCTTTACGGCGGCAACGGGCGCCGTTCAATAGATAGAGGGATGTACCGTCGCGGCTCACTTGCCGCTTGATGGCGATGGTGTTGTATTGGGCGTATTCGCCGCCGATTTTGCCTTCACTGTTATCGAAAACCAGTTCGACCGACGCCGTACTGACTGGTTTTCGGGTCGAAGAACCGTTAAAAATAACATCGGCCATGCTGCCGCCACGTAAATGTTTGGCGGAACTTTCTCCCATAACCCATCGTATTGCATCGATAATATTCGATTTGCCGCAGCCGTTTGGGCCGACGATGGCGGTCAGATTACCGTGGACGGGGATGACAGTGGGGTCGACGAAGGATTTAAAGCCTGAAAGTTTAATTTTTTCCAGTTTCATTACACTGGTAAAATAGTCCGATTACTGAAATAAAGAACGCGATATTATTAACGATTATGACAACAAAACCAAGTAAAGACCTGGAGACTTTCCCTAACCCCCAACCAGGGCGCGATTATACGATACGTTTCACGATCCCTGAATTTACCTGTCTTTGTCCCAAGACTGGGCAGCCCGATTTCGCCATCATAAATATCGAGTATGTTCCCGCCGAACTTTGTGTGGAATTGAAATCGCTCAAGTTATACATGTGGGCATACCGCGACCAGGGCGCATTTCACGAAGCCGTCACCAACGAAATTTTGGACGATATCGTCAACGCAATAGCCCCCAACTTCATGCGGGTACGGGCCGAATTTAACGTGCGCGGCGGCATTTACACCACCGTGCTGGCGGAACATAGAAATCCGACGTGGCAGGCCCCACAATTAATCCATCTTCCGTAATTATTTAAAAACCGTATCGTCAATGAAACTGAGTGATGCCGTAAAAGTATTGCCGCAATATCTGTTGCCGCAACATACCTTGTCCAAACTGATGAGTTACCTGACCCATTCAGAAAATAAAACGCTTAAAAATTGGATGATTACTAAAGTAATCAAACTTTACGGCGTTAATATGGCGGAATCCAAGGTACAAAACCTGAATGCATTTAAGAGTTTTAACGAATTCTTTACCCGTGAATTGAAACCCCGCGCCCGTCCACTGACATCGGAGTTGAAGGCTGTTGCCTGTCCTGCCGATGGTGCGGTCAGCCAAGCCGGACAGATTGATGGACGGAATGTATTTCAAGCCAAGGGTAAATCCTTCAGCCTGTTTGACTTGCTCGGCGGTAACACCGAACGTGCCGAACTGTTTGCGGGCGGGACGTTTACAACGATTTACCTTTCACCGAAGGATTACCATCGCCTGCACATGCCGCTGACCGGAACGTTAAGGGAAATGGTGCACGTCCCCGGGCGTTTATTCAGTGTCAATACCGCAACCACCCGGTCGGTGCCGGGCTTGTTCGCCAGGAACGAGCGGGTTGTGGCTATTTTTGATACCGAAGTCGGCCCGATGGCATTGGTATTGGTCGGTGCGATTTTCGTTTCCAGCATTGAAACCGTTTGGCACGGCGTTGTTACGCCGCCCACTTTCAACTCTGTACAAAACTGGCAATACAAGCATAAATCGATTGTCTTGCAAAAAGGCGAAGAAATGGGGCGTTTCAATATGGGCTCGACCATCATCGTCCTCTTTGGGAAAAATAAAGTGCAATGGCTGGAAGATTTTAAAGCCGATAAACTGGTTAAGTTGGGTGAGATGATAGGTAAGGTGGTCTGAGTTCCGATACCCCACCATCGGAATGCCTGATAAAATATTAGATAGATTGCAGCAGGACGACTTGCCGTTCCGATACCCCACCATCGGAATGCCTGATAAAATTAGGAATTGTTAAACCTGCATTGCAAACTTGTTCCGATACCCCACCATCGGAATGCCTGATAAAATCCATTGACACTTATGCTTTGAGAAAACTGTGTTCCGATACCCCACCATCGGAATGCCTGATAAAATTTATCAGTAAAAAGCTGATCAGTATCGTAAGTTCCGATACCCCACCATCGGAATGCCTGATAAAATCTAGATAGTAAACATTGTCTTTAAGAATAAGTTCCGATACCCCACCATCGGAATGCCTGATAAAATACCACTAAAGACGACAAAACAGTTGATGGTGTTCCGATACCCCACCATCGGAATGCCTGATAAAATTCATTAATATA
>JBGAWU010000297.1:0-3828 GCA_044227425.1 Methyloglobulus sp. | reverse complement strand
TTATGAAAAGAAAATGCCTGGGCATCACGTCCAGGTTGATGTCAAGTTCCTGTTTTTTAATGACCAACAGGGTAACCGGGTCAAGCGCTTTCAATACACTGCCATCGACGATTCAACCCGAATCCGCGCCTTGAAAATCAATTCCAAGCATACCCAAGAAAACGCCATCGATTTTATCAATTACGTCGTTGAGAAGCTTCCATTCCGCATTAAAGTCATCCGGACAGATAACGTCCATGAATTTCAGGCCAAATTTAATTGGCACGTGCGCGATTTAGGCATGGAGCATACTTATATCAAACCAGGGACACCACGGCTTAACGGTATACCCTCTGGGGCACAAGAGGTCGAACGTTCACATTTAACCGATAAACAGGAGTTTTACCAACTTCTAGACTACAAGGACGATGTCGATTTGTCCGTAAAACTGAAGGAATGGGAAAACTTTTACAATCTCCACCGACCGCATTCGGCTCACGCCGGAAAAACACCTTATGAGATTTTTAAAGCTAAACTTTGTGCGTAAAATACTTTCGTCAACCTAGGTTATGAACCGCACAACTCCAACGCATACATAATGGCGTCCTCGCGTCCGTTTTCGGCGGGGTAATAGCCTTTTCTGGTGCCTATTTCGTTGAAGCCTAATTTTTGATAAAGCTTAATTGCCACCGGATTCGACGGCCTGACTTCCAGAAACATAGTTTCGGCTTCGCCCTTGGCGATTTCAATCAACATTTCCATCATCTTACGGCCAACGCCTTGGCATTGTTCGTCCGGCGCGACCGAAATATTCAATATATGCGCTTCCCCAACACCCATCGTCATGATGCAGTAACCGAGGATTTTTCCGTTTTCTTCACAAACCCAACAACCGTAACCAACCTTAAAGCAATCGATAAAAATATCTTCATCCCAAGGAAAAGCATAATTTGCCCGCTCTATTCTCATTACTGTGGGCAGGTCGGAACGCATCATGGTACGCAATCGCAACAAGTCGGCACGGGTTAATGATTCGGGAAAAACCTTGGCATAAAAATCCCTGTCTGCATCATAAATCAATATGCTTTTTAACTTATCCAGCCATCCGCGCATGTTTAACCCTTATTTTCGTTTACTGTTTTTACCGCCAGTTGTAAATCCTGCCATGCCTTGCGCTTTTCCAGCAAGGAGCGGAGCAAATAAGCCGGATGATACACGACGACCAGCGGAATGCCATCCAATTCATGCACCGCACCTCTCAGTTTACCGATAGGCGCATCGGTCTTCAATAAGGTCTGGGCTGAAATCCGCCCTACCGCAAGAATAATTTTTGGTTTGATTAGCTTTATCTGTCTTTTCAGATAGCCGTTACAACTATCCGCTTCCTCCGGTTTCGGATCACGATTGCCCGGAGGCCTGCATTTGAGGATATTGGTAATGAACACGCTATCACGCTCCAACCCTACCGCCCGCAACATTTCGGTCAGCAATAACCCGGCCTTGCCGACAAACGGTTTTCCTTGTTCGTCTTCATGCTGGCCTGGTGCTTCGCCGATGACCATCCAGTCGGCGCTTTTGTTGCCTGTCCCAAAGACGGTTTGGGTGCGAGTTTGGCATAGGTTGCATTGGGTGCAAGCAGCGACTTCGGCTTCAAGCCCGACCCAGTCGTTTTGGGGGGCGTGCGATATTTGCGGTTCGTGGATAACATTGCCGATATCCAATATCGCCTCCAATTCCGGTTCGGATGCAGTAGGCGGCGAGTTTCTGGAAATCCAGACAGCAATGCCCATTGCCTGTAAGTATTGTAAGCGAAGGGAGTTGTCCAACGATGTTCCAATGCGAGAATAATTGACAGGCTGAATTTTATCGCACTCTGCATCTTGTGGGAATGTATAAGAATGCGGGTCATCTTACTTTACCCAAGGGTAGCCTTTGATCTTGGCTATTTTACTGTCAAGATGTTTTCAGGCTGCTGGGATCTTTATCGTTCAAAATGTTCGTGCTTGAGCTATTTTCGTGAATAAGCGATTTCTCCATCAGGCTTTGAGCTATAAACTGCAACGACCATCCGATAAAACCACGTTGGCCGGGACAAAATAATGATAAACGCAACCACTGGGGTTACTGGAACAGGAGCAATATCCAAGATAAATAGGGTCAATAAACCCAAAATGCACTTTTTTCTTGACTGCTTCGATTGCAATTCGGACACGCTTTCCGGTAACGCGCTTGGTTTGTCGGCATAAAGCCCATACGTCAGTTGTATAAACCAATTCGGCCTGAACATTACGACATACATACCGATCAAGCAGCCGGGTGAAACCGGGCCGAAGCCGATTATGGCAAAAACCGAAAATACGGCCAGACATTTGAGTTGTGCGTTGTTCATAAAGTACCCGGTATTAACGGAAATTGCCAAACTTGCGTACGCTATCTATATGTAACGTCTCTTGTACCATGAAACATGCAACGAATCTATGGAAATCCGTTTGTCCTGTAGATCCGTTGGATTTTAGTCTCACCTGTCCATAATCAAACCATTATTGAATATGGACTACAACCTAGGTTAACTCCTGATCAAATGTCTGCTATGCAACAGGAGTCAGGAGAACCATTGGGGTGAGAAACGAACCCCAACGGACAAGCCAATTATTTGTTGAGGTTCGTACGCCCACCCACAGGCCACAAGATTCTATTTACCGCAAATTCACACATCCCCTTTCTGCGGATGTTGCCGTTGTTCGGGTACCAACAGCTTATTAACTGCATTGATATAAGCCTTGGCCGACGCGATCACGATATCGGTATCCGCGCCCAAACCGTTGACGATGCGTCCGGTTTTTTCCAGACGGACGGTAACTTCGCCCTGCGAATCCGTGCCGTTGGTAATGCTATTCACCGAGTACAAAGCCAACATGGCATCAGATTTCACCAATTTTTCGATGGCCTTCAAGCTAGCGTCAACCGCGCCGCCACCTTCGGCATTGCCGGTCACTTCCTTGTTGTCGATCCGGACCGTCACTTGGGCGTTTGGCACCTCGCCGGTTTCCGAACAGACTTTCAAAGCCACCAACTTAATATGTTCATCTTCTGCCTCAAAACCGACTTCGGAAATCAAAGCTTGCAAGTCCTCATCGAAGATTTCATGTTTCTTGTCAGCGAGTTCTTTAAAACGCGCAAACGCCTCATTCAATTCTTCTTCCGATTTGAATTCCACGCCTAACTCGGTCATCCGTGTTTTAAAGGCATTCCGGCCCGAATGCTTGCCTAAGACCATCCGGTTAGCCGACCAGCCCACATCTTCCGCCCGCATGATTTCGTAAGTCTCGCGACTTTTCAAAACGCCGTCCTGATGGATACCGGCTTCATGGGCAAAGGCATTCGCGCCGACAATGGCCTTGTTCGGTTGAACCGGAAAGCCAGTAATGGACGATACCAGTTTTGAACAGGTCAAGATTTCCCGTGTATCAATCCGGGTTTGGCAGGGAAACACGTCATGACGGGTACGAACCGACATGACCACTTCTTCAAGCGACGCATTACCCGCGCGTTCTCCCAAGCCGTTAATCGTACATTCCACCTGTCTTGCGCCATTCAGCACCGCCGACAAAGAGTTTGCCACCGCCAAACCTAAATCGTTGTGGCAGTGCACCGAAAAAATGGCTTTGTCAGCATTCGGGATGCGTTTGCGCAAATTGGCAATTGTCGCGCCGAACTGGTGCGGCAGGCTGTAGCCGACAGTATCGGGAATATTCAAGGTGCGCGCGCCGGCGTCGATCACGGCTTCCAAAATCCGGCACAAGAAATCTTCTTCGGAACGGCCTGCATCTTCAGGGGAAAATTCGACAT
>JBGAWU010000296.1:0-3844 GCA_044227425.1 Methyloglobulus sp. | reverse complement strand
GGAATAAACGGTTTCCTTCTTGTTTTTATCGAACAGAATATCGGTGTCAAAACCCGCCGACCTGTTCTGCCCTGTTTGATTTTGGTAATTGTAGGTTGAATCCTGGTAATTGCCGCCCGCTGGCTGACCGTAAGATGGCCGTTGTGCCGAGGCGTTCCGCGCCCCCAAGAATTTGAAAAGGAAAAAAACCAATGCGCCGAAAACCAGGATGTCCAGGAAATTTATGCCGTGGAATCCGCCGCCCATAAACATCGAGCCTAAAAGTCCTCCCAATGCTAAACCACCCAACATGCCCATCAACCCGCTACGGTTTGGAAATGCAGGATTAGTCGACGGCGCTTGCCTGCCCGTCTGCTGTTGCTGGTCGGCAGGTCGTGTGGGTTGCGCGGAACGTTGATAGGGCGAACTATAGGCTGACCTGCCGCCGAAATTGCCACCGCCCCCGAACCGTCTGGCTTCGGCATCGTTTAAGCCGGCAAAAACCAGAAAAAGGGAAAGTAACACGCCAAAGAGTACACCGGTTTGGATTTTCATAATTTCCTCGAAATTAATGGGGGAAAACGGGGTTAATACCGTTAAGTTAAAGCTGAAAGGTGAGAAGGATTAAATTTTCTTTCCCTTAACTTAACGGCATTAGCACTAAGATGGGGGATAATCCCAAAAGTTTCAAGTTGTTATTTGTACCCATATAGCATAACATTTATTCATGCTTATCGTTTTTCGTAAACCGCTCATATTCTTACTGGCAATGTTGCAACTGTTTGCACCGCTAGTCCATGCGCATTCGGGCGAGAAAATATTCAACCAGGGGCTTCATATCCCTGGGCTTGAGGCGTTTTATAGCGGCAACGACACCTCTGTCATCGAGCATGTCAACTTGGGTAGCGATACTGAAGGTTTGTTGATTATGGTGGATGCGGGAATTAATAATCCGCAAGATTTCATCGCAGCAGTCGATACCATCGAATTTGGCATATTGCCCTCCAGTCAACTCCACGTCAGTGCTTTACCAATCGCCGATAACAATTTTTCACCGCATCCGCCGGTATTCGGTTTTCAAAGATTTTTTTCCACACTTCCTTCCCGCGCTCCTCCCGCTTTATAAGCTACGCTTTGTTCAGTCCTTAATCGGGCGTGTAATTAATCGATAACAAAAGCGGAATTCCGCATTGAGCTTGCTTATGTTTGTTTTAACCACCCGGATAGGGATTCTGGTGCTTATTCTGTTGGCTGTTGATGTCGCCATCGCAGAACCTAAACCCACCGTTTCCCATAACGACCCTATCGAAATCGATAATACGTTGACCTTAACTAAAGTTGTCGACTTATCAATCGAGAAATTTCCCGATATGGCATGGGTACAGTCGTTGGAAGATGAAGCCACAGCCCTTAAAGAACGAGGGGAAAGCTGGACGGCAGGTCCGGCGCAAGCAGGATTGCGCTACCAGAATATGACCAGCGGAACCGTGCATTATGTAGACGCCACGGTACAGGTGCCGTTATGGAACATAGGCCAACGTGATGCCGAAAAAGAACGAGGCATCAGGGCGGGAAATAATGCCGATTTGCAATCCAAAGCGACTAAGTTGCGTGTTGCCGGGTTAGTCAGGGCAGCGTTATGGGACATTGATTTACAGAAAATCCGTTACGACCAAGCGCAGGCCGAAATCGATATTTACGAACAGTTGCTCGCTAAAGTTGAGCGCCGCGTAGAACTGGGCGACCTTCCGCGTGCTGATTTGTTGCTGGCGCAAACCGAATTGTTGCAAAAACTTGCCACTTTTACGCAAGCGGAGGCTGAACTCATGCATGCCCGCAAACGCTATTCCAATATTACCCAACTCACAAAAGCTCCCGCTGAATATAAAGAAAAGCTGTCGCCAATTAAAAAGGTTGAATTCAGCCATCCGGCATTTGTCGCCGTCAACGGTGAAATTGAACGGAAACAAGCCGAGATTAACGCCCTAAAGCTGGTGGGTTCAGGACAAACTAACGTGACCGTCGGTGTCAACAGCGACCGCACACAAAATAATGATCCGCGAAGCAACAAAACAGAAAGCTTCAACATCGCCGTCAATATCCCTTTTGGAGGCGAGCAGCATTTTCATCCTCAGATCGCTGCCCTGAATGTTGAATTAAACCGTTTGATTGCCGACCGTGAGCAGTTATTCCGCAGCTTGGAACTTGCCCAGCATGAAGCCGAACATAACCTTGAAGTCAATCAGGCCGAACTTGAAATATCAGATGAAATGAAAAAAATTGCCGAGCAACATTTGAAAATGATGCAACTAAGTTTTTCAGTAGGGGAAATCAGTTTGATGGATTTGCTGAAAACCGAGTCTAGGACGCAACAGGCTATTTTAAATGCAAAGGAGCGTGCACTAATGATTGAAAGAGATATCGCGCTATACAACCAAGCCGTCGGAGTAATGCCATGAGCCGAATCCCATGTTATTTTTTTACCGTATTGATTTTAAGCGGCTTTATCCATAATGCGTACTCCGGTGAAGGTGATTTAATCCAGATCTCGCAACAGCAGATTGAAAATTTAGGGATCAAAACGGGAAAATTACTACCCATAAGTCACATTCCGTTATTTTCCGCACCGGCAAAAGTCGTAGTTCCGTCCGCGCATGATTTTATAGTCAGTGCACCGCTCGCGGGCCTGGTTGTGAAAATGAATGCCAATGTGGGCGATAAGGTCGTAAAAGGCGAGGAGTTAGGGTTAATCAACAGCCCGGAATTATTGACCTTGCAAGGAAATTACTTGAAAGCGGTCGGTGCTTTGAAACTGGCGACAGCCACCTATAATCGCGATAAAACCTTACGGAAAGAAGGCGTCGTGTCCAATCGGAGTGAACAGGAGTCTTATAGCATTTACAACTCGGCTGTTATCGAGGCAAATGAAGCCAAGCAGTTGCTCCAGATCGCCGGGATGACGGCAAAAGAAATTAAGGACTTGGACGGTACAGGACATTTAGTCAGCCAAATTCGCATCTTGGCTCCTTTATCGGGAAGGGTCATCGACCGAATGGCTGTGACTGGCAGCCGGGTAGACCGGCAAGCGTTGCTGTACCGAATAGCCAACCTGGACGAGTTGTGGTTGGAGATCAATATTCCCCAGGAGCATATCGCCGACATAAAGATAGGGGAAAACGTGTCGGTTGCAGACAGTTTGGCGGAGGCGGAAATTAAGGCTCTCAGTCAGAGCGTCAATCCCGACAACCAAACGGTGATGGCTAGGGCGATTATAAAAGAAAATCCTTCATCGGTGCGGGTCGGTCAAAAAGTCACAATCCAATACCTGCAAAATAGCGATATGGTGACATACCAAGTGAAAGATGAAGCAATAGCGCATCATCAAGATAAAGCCTATCTTTTTGTTAAAGACAACGTTGGCTTCAAGATTATCGAAATCAAAGAATTAGGTAAACAAAAAGGCTTGTCAGTCATTAGTGGCCCACTTTCCGGTAATGAGGATGTAGCTGTCAGCAACACATCGGCACTCAAGGCCAACTGGCTGGGTTTAGGGAGCGATGAGTAATGACAGGTTTGATACGTTTTGCGCTCAGCCAGCGCATTATTGTGCTGTTAGCGGTATTGTTGTTGGCGGGCGGCGGTTATTACGCCTTTAAAAACATCCCTATCGATGCCTTTCCAGAAGTCTCGCCGACCCAGGTAAAAATTATCGTTAAAGCGCCAGGCATGACGCCGGAAGAAGTCGAGTCCCGGATTACCGCCCCAATAGAAGTGGAATTGTTGGGTATTTCCCATCAAACGATGCTACGTTCGATTGCCAAGTATGCCTTGACCGACATTACGGTCGATTTTGAAGAAGGCACCG
>JBGAWU010000295.1:0-3850 GCA_044227425.1 Methyloglobulus sp. | reverse complement strand
TTTTGTAGCTGGTCGGCATTAACGCTTTGGATATTGGCTGCGATTTTTTCCACAGAAACGCCGCTACCCTGCATGGGGGTAACGCCGACCACTTCCATCGTCTCCAGCTCTACCGCCTCTTCATCCGCTAACACTGCACCATTAACGACCAACAGGCACAAGGCGGCTAATAACACTTTCACTTCCATCGAGATTATTCTTCTTATAATCAAAAATGAAAGAATGCTAGCTAAAATGGTCAGGGATAACTACACACTTCCCAAAAAAAGGAAATTTTCCCGAAAGGGTTTAATTGAAAATAAGCAGGCCGCAAGACTAATCCGCAACCTGCTTATTTAATTTGTGATTGATGGCATCAATTGCCTGTTATTGGAAATATCCATGGCCGAGTAATGGATGTTCACTTCCTTGGGTAATCGTTTTGTCGATCACATACATCTTTTGATAAATATATGGGGCAAAGGGGATTTACGGTGTATTTTGCAATCGACAATATCGCCGTCAACAATGGTGTAATGCCTTTCGTAAACAATGGTTGCGGCGTTAGCCGGTTTTATAAACATATCAAGCAAGCTATGCGTTTGGGTTTTCTTTGTGTTTTCAACAACATTTTCGGTAACTGTTACCAGCGACACATTACTATAGCCTGTCAAAGCGCCATCTTTTTTATATTTATTGCCTGATTTAGCGATGATTTCGCCCTTCTCATCCAGCACGACTATATTGTTATCTGGCAGATACTTGATAACCCTTTCAATGTCGGCATGCTCTTCCGTCGCTTGTTCCGCTTGGGTAGTGAGTTGACCGCCGTCATGTTTTTTTATCTTTCCCAAGCTTTTAACATCCGTAATTCCAGGCGTCAGGTTGAATAATAAAAAGACTAATGTACTCAACGACACGCCTGCAATAAAACCTTGCCTGGAACTTGAATTGGATCCTATTTTTTTGATGTTCATGATTCTTCTCCGACCAGCATTAAATAAAACATAACCTAAAACGCCAGTTTTACCTGGGTAAATAAGGTTAACTCCGGTGCAAACAACATCTGATTCGAATCAGGATTTTGATAAGTATTCTGATATCGAAAGTGATTATTAAACAAATTTTTGATGCCAAAGCTCACCGTCCCATAACGGGCCGGTAGCCTGTAATTTAAATTCACATCGACTATAAAAAAGTCGGTTTTTCTATTATAAGTATCCTCCAATCCTCCAAAAATGCCATATTGATAAACGTAAGTGGATTTAAGCATCAGCGATAAACCCGAAGGATGAAATAGATTAAGCGTGAGCGGTATCCAATGCGTTTTTACATCCACCAGATTTCCAACAGGATTAGTCCTTCGGTCGAACCTTTCGTAGAAATATTCAATTCCTACAGACCAAAGATCGTTTGGCGTCAAATAACCGTATGCCCTTGCCATTTGCTCGCTCCAGTCAAATGATTTACCGGAAATCGGCACTTCCAGCTGCCGTTCCGAATATTCCACGCCTGCCGCCACATTTTTCGAAAAAACATGGTCGAGACCTGCTCCATAACGCCAGGCGAGCGTTCCATTAATATCGTCAAAAAATTGGTTGAATCCGGCGACTTGGGTCGGCTCTATCGTTTGGTTCGATGCCCTGGTCACATTCTGGGAACGAAAAAAAGCCGCACGGAACGTAGTCGTTGATAAAGGATTCCAGATCAAACCCAACTTCGGATTAAGCGGGTTTCGCTTTATATTCCTTTTGGATATATCATTTTCTTGATCATAAAAACCGTAACTGAACCCAAGCGTCGTCTTAAGCTGTTTTGTCAGGTAAATATTTGAATAATTATAGAGTTGCGTTATAGTCAAATCTTGATTATTAGGCGGTAGCGGGTCGCCCGTGTCAAAATCAACTATTTTAGTCAAGGAATGCTGGTTTATATGTCCGAAGCCGGAAATCAGGTTGAATTGTGCATCATTGTATTGATGCTGTAACTCTGTGATAAAACCACTACGGTTTACTTCTGCATTGGAATCACCCGGTTTTTTTGTTAAAAAACCCGCGTCCTGATAAATTAGCGAACCTAACAGCGATGAGTTGGGGGTAAATGCATAGCGTCCGCCGATCCGATAGCTGTCAATGGTTCGGCTCTCTGTATTAACCGCTGAAAAATCATTTCTCTTTATATTAAAAGACAAATCCCCATTATTCCTTTCTTCATGCCGGTATTCGGCTTGTAAATTCAGCGAATCGGTTATATCGCCCTGAACAAACGCATTATAAATATCCTGTTTAAGAAAGTTATTCTCCCTAAAACCATCCGTAGTGTAGTGGAATTGCCCCAGGCTGTAAGAACCCTTATCCCAAAGCCCAGAATGGACAACATCCTCGCCCCAAGTATTATTGCTACCGGCAATGCCCGACGCCTGCAAGGCAAAACGATTGCTGGCAAATAACGGGTTATACTCATTAAACGATAGTGAGGAAGGCCCCAAGCCGTCGACAATTAAAATGTTGCTTTGCGCCAATTGCGGTTGCACAGGCGTTATATTCAAAGGCTGCAACAATTGCGATTGCAGCAGTTCGCTGACCCTGGCAACTTCATGCCGGGGTTGGGAAGCATAATTATCCGCAAGAAGACGATGGGCTGAATAATTGGTCGGGGCGGTGTTAACTGACTTCCAGCCTTCCAACAAACCTAGCCGTTGAAACCCTAAATCATTATAAATCCGCCCCTGTGCTGCACTCCGCGCTGCCAAATCCTTATCCAGCAGCAGGCTGGACCGGTACACGCCGCGGTTGCCGTTGAGTTCAATCGCCTTCTGCATGTCATGCAGGGCTGCCACCGGGCGGTTGGTGGTCTGTTTCAGGATGGCGTCGTAGAAATAGGGGGTCGGGTCTTTGGGGTCCATCGCCTTGGCGATCCGGTATTCTGTACCCGCATTGTCTTTGTCCTTCAGTTCGTAGTAGGCTTTGCCCAGGTAGCTGCGGCTGACCGCGTTGTCGGGGTCGAGGTTGACGGCGGTTTCCAGGTCGTCTTTGCCCGCTTCGATGTTGCCCTGCCTGATTTTGGCTAAAGCTAAGCCCAAGCGCGCGAGGGGGTCGGTGCTGTCGAGGCTGACGGCGCGCTCGAACGTGCGTTGGGCTTGTGCGATGTCGGCCCGGGCTAGGTCGGCAAAGCCGAGCACGGTTTGGGTCCTTGCCAGTTGGGGGTTAAGCGCCTGGGCTGTCCGGGCGGCGCTTAGGGCGGCGCCTTGGTCACCCAGGGACAGTTGCAGTTCGGCTGCCCGCGCCCAGGCCAAGGCATTGTCCGGGGCTATCTGTAGTGCGTGCTGGGTGGCTTTTAGGGCCGCTTCAATGTTGAACTGGGCTTGGTAGGCATAGGATTGGGCGATGTAGGCCACTGGCGATTGGGGGTTGGCGGCGACGGCTTGGCCGGCGTATGCCATGGCCTGTTGTTGCCGGTTTTTGGCGACGGCGATGACGGCTTGTAGGGCTTTGGCATCGCTGTTGCCCGGTTCGCGCTGCTGTACCTGCCCGATGAGGGTTTGTGCTTCGTCAACCCTGCCGACGGTGAGCAGCAAGGCGGCCTTGAGGGTTTGGTACTGGGTTGTCCGTTGCGTGGGGGCTACGGCTTCGAGCTGTTCCAGGGCGTGGTGGCTGTCGCCTTGGCGGTAGGCGGCCAGGGCCGGGTTTAGGGCGGTTTCGGTAGCCGCTGCGCCGTTGGCGTCGATGAGCGGCGGGTAGTATAAGGCCCATTGCACGGCGTCTTCCGGGCTGATTTTGAGCGCTTGCAGTTGGGGGGCGGTTCCGGCTTTGGCGACGGCTTTTTCGCCCTGGTTGATGTCGATGCTGCCGTCTTTGTTTCCCCCGGCGAC
>JBGAWU010000294.1:0-3850 GCA_044227425.1 Methyloglobulus sp. | reverse complement strand
CCCAGATCGCTGAGCTGCAAACGTTCGTCAGCCGCTTTTCCGCCAATGCATCCAAAGCAAAACAAGCCACCTCCCGTGCCCGACAACTGGAAAAAATCAAACTAGACGAAGTCAAACCGTCCAGCCGGGTTAACCCGTTTATCCGTTTCGACCAAGGCAAAAAACTGTTCCGATTGGTCGTAGAAGTAGAAAACTTAAGCAAAGGTTACACCGAAGCCCCCCTGTTTAAAAACCTTAACCTGACCATAGCCGTCGGTGAAAAAGTGGCTATCATCGGCCCTAACGGCATCGGTAAATCGACCCTCCTGCGCACCTTAGTGGGCGACTTGAAGCCCGACACAGGGCATGTTAAATGGTCGGAAAACTCCGAAGTTGGCTATTTTGCCCAGGACCATGCCGAGGATTTTTCTGAAAACATCAGCCTCATCGAATGGATGGGGCAATGGCGCCAAGAAAACGACGACGATCAGGCCATCCGGGGTACGTTAGGCCGTTTACTATTTTCATCGGACGAAATCAACAAACCAGTCAAAGTATTATCAGGCGGCGAACAGGGGCGCATGCTGTTCGGCAAGCTGATCCTGCAAAAAAATAACATCATGGTCATGGACGAACCCACTAATCATCTGGATATGGAATCCATCGAATCATTGAATACCGCACTGGAAAACTATCCGGGTACGTTGATATTCGTCAGCCACGACCGCGAATTCGTCTCGTCGCTGGCAACCAGGGTTATCGAGCTAACAACTTCCGGCATTGTCGATTTCAACGGTAATTATGAAGATTATCTTAGCAGTCAGAATCTAGGGAATTAGATCAACGGGCGTAATAATATATACGCCCCTCACAATCACCCCCAATCAAGGGAATAAACGCCTTGCCTGACCCAGCCATGTATCCGGAATGTGCCGTACCAACAGGTCATTGTCTTTTTCTGGGCGCGCTGATTATTTCCATTGCCTTATGTTTTGTGCTTGTTCCCTATTTTTGGCCAGTGCTGGCGGTGTTATGTCTCATTATCGCCATTATGTCGGTCAATCATGACCAAAAAAGGATAAAATTTATAGCTTTATCCTCCGGTAGAAGGCATGTTTGACCAATTCGGCGGTCATGATGTACAGCAAGACGATAACGGCCAGTTGCCCGATAAGAGCCGGGGGCAATGGCTGGAAACCGGCCAACCCCGCAATGGGGGAGTAAGGCAGAATTAGCGTAATGATAACCACGGCGAAAGTCGCCAGCGACAGCCATTTACCAGGTTTCGTGCCGTATAAAGGTTTACTGCTGCGCACAACGAAAACGATTAACGCAGCTGACAGTACCGATTCGGTAAACCAGCCGGTTCGGAACAGTTGTTCCGGTACATCCAATAATAACAGCACCCCGAAAGTCAGATAGTCGAACAAGGAACTGACGATGCCGAAAGTGACCATGAACTTGCGGATGAATTTAATATCCCATCGCCGGGGCTGGGCAATCCATTCAGGGTCTACGTTATCCGATGCGATCGTCATTTCGGGCAAATCGGTCAACATATTGGTCATCAGAATCTGTTTAGGCAGCAGAGGTAGAAACGGCAAAAATAACGACGCGCCGGCCATGCTGAACATGTTGCCAAAATTGGAACTGGTTGCCATAAATACATATTTCAAGGTATTGGCGAACGTTATCCGGCCTTCGCGCACACCGTCGATTAAGACGCTTAAGTCTTTTTCCAGCAATACGATTTCCGCCGTCTCCTTGGCGGCATCCGCGCCGCTATTCACGGAAATACCGACATCGGCGGCATGCAGGGCCGATACGTCATTGATGCCGTCGCCCATATAGCCGACAACGTAACCGGCTTTTTTGAGGGCGATAATAATTCCTTCCTTCTGGTTCGGCTCCACCTCGGCAAAGATATCAACCTTGGCGGCCTGATGTACCAGACTGTGTTCGCTAATTAGCGCAATTTCGGAACCCGTCAGAATTCCGGTGTCCGGCAGTCCCAGTTGTTTGCTAATGGTCGAGGCCACCAAGCGGTTGTCGCCGGTAATAATTTTCAGGGTTACGCCCATCTCCTTCAACTGCCGGATAGTTTCGGCGCTGTCTGGTTTCGGCGGATCGTAAAATAAAAGAAACCCGATAAAGCGCAATCCGCACTCATCCTTTTGATTCAGCACATTCACCGAATCCATGGGTTTGTAAGCCAATCCCAGCGTACGAAAACCCTGGCGGCTGAAGTCTTCATAAATTTGCAGCAGACGATCGTTTAACTCAGCTAACTCGGTCAAAGAGCCGTCATTGTTTTCAACCGAAGCGCAAGTTTCCAAAACTTTTGAGAATGCGCCTTTGGTAATCAAAAGATTTTCGTTTTGATGGCAGGTCAGCAGGCTTAACCGTTTGCGGTAGAAATCGTAAGGGATTTCAGCAAGTTTTGTGTAACCGCCGATATCGAATTCCTTGAACTCACGAATGGCCTCGTCAATGGGATTGTTGAAGCCAGTTTCGTAAAAAGAATTCAGATAGGCATATAAGGCGGTTTTTTCGTTGGGTTTTCCATCCACGCCCAAGGCGCCGCGCATTTGCACGATGCCTTCGGTCAGGGTGCCGGTTTTATCGGAACAGAGCACATTCATGCTGCCGAAATTTTCAATCGAGGCCAATTGCTTAACGATAACTTTATGTTCCGCCATCTTTTTTGCGCCGTGCGCCAGATTAATGCTAATCACTGCCGGTAACAATTGTGGGGTTAATCCCACGGCCAAGGCGAGGGCGAATAAAAAGGACTCCATGACCGGCCGGTGCAGATAAACATTGAATGCGAAGATCAGCATGACCAGAATCAGGGTAACTTCCATCAGAAGATACCCAAAGTGGCGGATGCCGCGTTCGAATTCGGTTTCTGGGGCTTTGGTTTTTATACGCTCGGACAGTTTGCCGAACTCGGTATTTTTACCGGTCGCAACGACCAGGGCGGTTCCTTCCCCGCTTTGGACATGCGTGCCCATCCACAACACATTGGTGCGCTCGCTTAAGGGCAGTTTGGCCGATAGAACGCCAGGGCGTTTTTCAACCGGAAAGGTTTCACCAGTCAAAACCGCTTCGTCGATGAACAGGTTTTCGGCGGTTAGGACCAAACAGTCACCGGCAATGATATCGCCCGCGTTTAAGAGCATGATATCCCCGGGTATCAGCAAATCACTGGCGATTTCGGTGTCCTTGCCATCCCTTAAAACATTCACCTTAATCTGCACCAAGGCCAATAATTTTTTAACAGCGTCCGTCGCGCCTTTTTCCTGCCAAAAACCCAAACAACCCGAAATCAGAATAATGGTCATGATGATGGCGGCATCGGTTTTATCGCCCAGGTAGAATGATAAGCCCGTTGCAAAAAGTAGGATCAGGATGATCGAGTTTTTAAATTGCGCCAAAAAAAGCTGAAGATTGCCGGAATGATTATGGGAATTCAGCTTGTTCTTGCCATATTTCTTTAGGCGCAAGAGGGCTTCCTCGGTACTTAAACCGTTGTGGTCAACCGACATTGTCTCCAGCATTTGCTGGGTCTGGAAACTCCAAAAAGCCGACTTAATTTCCGATGAGTCAGTAGGATTTATTTTCATATAAAGTTTCTGTTTAGAGACCGAAGTTACAATTCGACAGCCATTATGACAAGCTAAAAGTTATACAAATTCATTTGCTTACAGTTTGTTTTTCGTGAGCTTTTTCCAGAGTAGGCCTCTCTATCAGATACCATATTGTGCCGATAATTTGGTAATCGACAGTAATCCTTCCGCAAGTGAAAGTAGAAGCGGCAGACAAACCTTGCACAAAATTGCGGAAATATGTATATCATTTGTAAAACAAC
>JBGAWU010000293.1:0-3892 GCA_044227425.1 Methyloglobulus sp. | reverse complement strand
GAAACGCCGAATTTTCTGGTTAGCTGCATCAAGGAATCGCCCTTTTTAACGGTATAGTGAATCAGGCGGGGCGATGATGTGGATGCAACGAGTTGGCCGCCTCCGCTTTTAATAACCAATTTTTGGCCTGATCTCAAATTGCTGTTTGGCGATACGTTGTTCCATGCCGCAAGGTTGCTTTGACTCACCGCGAAACGTTTCGAAACGTTATAGAAAGTGTCGCCTTTCTTGACTACGTAGACTTGCCCGCCGGAAACCTTTGGTTTTGGCGTCTTGGTTATTTCTTTAATAGCGGCGGATGCGTGGCTTGATGCAGGAACTTTCAAATAAGACCCAGAATTTACGCTGTACTTTGAAAGACGGTTGATCTGGCGTATGTTGTCAACCGTTGTACCCGAGCTTCTGGCGATTTCGGAAAGGGTTTCGCCGCGCTGGACTTTATGCAAGTCGGTTGCGACAGGGGCAAAGTATTTGGGTTTGGCTGCAATAATCTCGTGTTTTCGACGGTCTGCTGCCAGCCTTTCTTTTTCGTCATCGCGCAATCTTTGGGCAGTCAGCTCATTTTGATGGATTTTTTCAGCCAGCATTTCTTCGTCACGTTGTCTTTGTTCCACCCTTTCTTCAAAAGGGAGGCGGGCCAAGTTTTGCTTAAACGTGCTTACCCGGTGGGACGGGATTAACAAACGATGGGGGCCAAACGGCGAGGTGCTGCCCTTTTTAAAGCATGGGTTCAGTTTTAAGAAGTGGCTGAGCGGCGTTTGTGCCAGTTCCGCTGCTTTATCGATGTCCAGTTGGCTGCCGACATTTACGACTTCGCAATAGGGCCGATTAGGGATATGTTGTAACCGGATACCATATTGTTCGGCGTTTGCAAATAATTTGGCAACCGCCAATAAGCGTGGTACATAATCTTCTGTCTCTTTAGGAAGATTCAACGACCAATAATCGGTGGGTAGGCCTTGATATTCATTGCGCATGATGGCTTTGCTTACATTGCCTTTACCCCAGTTATAGGATGCGAGCGCAAGAAAATAGTCGCCATTGAATTCTTCACCTAGCTCTTTAAGAAAGGTGGTTGCAGCTACTGTTGAGGCATGTATGTCGCGGCGCCCATCGTACCAGGCATTTTGTTCGAGTCCGAAAAGACGTCCGGTTGAAGGAATAAACTGCCATAATCCGGATGCTGAGCTATGGGAATAGGCCTCGGGAATAAATGCGCTTTCCACGACCGGTAACAGGGCTAATTCGCCGGGCAGGTTTTTTGCCTCGATTTCATCCAGGATAAGATGTAAATAAGGGGCGGCCCTTTCCTGGACTCTGGCGATGTAATCGGGATGGTTCAAGTAATAATTGAGTTGCTCATCAACACGCGCATTATCGACATCGGGAAACGAATAAAGCGAAAACATTCTTTCCCAAACGGTATCATGATGGGCAAAAAGGTTTTTGAGACGTTTCTTAAAATGCAGGCGGGGTTGTTCTTTTACCGATCCATAGTAAGGCCTTGATACAACAGGTGGGCCGTTGATTACTAAGGGTTCTTTGGGCGTATCGGAACAACCTGTAACGATCAGGACGATTGAAAAGCAAAATAATATTACTGACCTGTTAGAATTGATGCGCATTATCTAACCCATTTAAGTAAAGTTTAAACATAGAATAATTTCATTGTAGCTTGTTTTTATTGAAAAATCTAAATTTAATATACATATTTCATACAAACCATGAAACGGGATTTCTTATTTGCTTATTACGTAACGCCTCGAGGCAAATTATTAAGGGATCTTGAGGTTAGCTATTTGAAAAGCGCCATCGTAGTAAGTTGTAAACAAACGATATTACAAGTCGGCGGACTCGGCTGGGAAAACGAGTTCATCGACTGTTCGCTTTATACGAATTATACAATACTGGACGCCAAAAACTTAGGCTATAAAGGCGCCAGAAAAATTCGTGGCCGTGCTTATCATTTGCCGTTGCAATGCGACAGTGTCGATATGATTATCTTGCCCCACATGCTCGAATTTGATGCTTTTCGCTTCCAAACCATGCGTGAAGTCGAACGTGTGTTAAAGCCTGAAGGCATTGTGGTAATTCTCAATTTTAATCCCTGGAGTTTCTGGGTGAGGTACCAATATCTCTGGGACAAGCGCTTGGCTGATTCCTGGAAAGGGCATTTTATTCGCCGTTCCAGGGTTATCGATTGGTTAAAGTTATTAAATTTCGAAGTCACGATGATTTCCCGTTTTAATTTGGATACTTTTGAAACCAAACATATCAAATCCATTGGAAGTTTTTTCTCTTTTCCCTCATCCGCTTATGCCGTTAAGGCGATAAAACGCCGTTATAATTTAATTCCTTTAACGCCCGTGAAAGAATTGCGCCCCAGCTTAGTGGTCGCCAACACTTGCATTAATAGCTTGAAATTAAATGACAATGAATGAGCCGGTGGTGATTTATACCGACGGGGCTTGTCGCGGCAATCCAGGACCGGGCGGGTGGGGTGTGGTCTTGAGTTACAAAGGCGCAACGAAGGAGCTTTACGGCGGCGAAAAAGAAACTACCAACAACCGCATGGAATTGACGGCGGTGATCAATGCCTTGGAAGCCTTGACTAAACCGTGTGCCGTACAATTGCATTCCGATTCCAAATACGTGCTGCAAGGCATCACCGAATGGCTGGAGAACTGGAAAAAGCGGGGCTGGAAGACGGCCAATAAGTCGGCGGTTAAGAACGAAGACTTATGGCGCAGGCTGGATGCCGCAAAGGAAAGGCATGAAATCGAGTGGCTTTGGGTCAAAGGGCATTCGGGGAATAATGGGAATGACCGGGCGGACAGGCTCGCGAATTTGGGGATTGATTATTGCTTAAGCTCGGGTTCCCACAAAATCAAGGGTTAATTTTAAAATCGAATTAATATGGAACGCAATGCTTTCAATGCCTACTCACACTCAAGTATATAAATGCAGAAAAAAATATTATTGGTTTTCTTGTTTTTCGGCGTGCAGGGATGTTTATCCCCAATAGCTTTGGATCGTGCAGTCATTGAGTATGATAAGGCAAGCAATGATATTTTATCTAAACAACTTTTGCTAAATATCGCACGGGCTCATTTGCATTTGCCTTTGCATTTCACCGGCATCTCTAATATTGCGGCTACATTTAACTTTCAGTTTAATGCTGGTGCAACCCCGGCAGTAACCGGTGAAAACGGTTCGTTAATGACCCCGATATTTGGTGGTACAGTCTCGGAAAACCCTACCATCAGTATTGTTCCAATCGAAGGGGAAGAGTTCACTCGTCGGTTGTTGACGCCTTTCCAAGAAAACAAGTTGACCATGTTGCTGCGTCAGGGCGTGGACGTTGACTTAATACTACGGTTGTTAGGAGGTGAGTTAAGGATATATGCTGGTCAGCAATCTGGAATATATTCAAATAGGCCTAATGATACGGAAGGTTATCGATTTTTTCGTCAGGCAGTTTTGCATCTGTCTTCAATCCAGGACAGAAACCGGCTTTATGCCGAGCCTTTAATGTTTGACGAGGTATTGTCCCTCTCGGCTCAATTAATGACGGCAGATCAAATTGCAACTTTACAAAAGGAATACGCGCTTGAGTATTCCATCGATAAAAAATGGATAAAACTTAACAAAAAAGTTGTGGGGCGAATTGTATTAACCAATTACGACCCTTCAAATTTGAGTAACGAAGAGCGTAAAAATTTGCATGCGGAAGCGAGTGAGCGCGCCGAGAATGATGTGATGGTGGACATCCGACCAAATTTTACGGGAGGCGAGTGGCCGATACATGGTGTTTTTCGTTTAAGAAGCTTCCACAATGTACTGAATTTCATTGGGCAAGGTATTGGTGGAAATCTTGAGTATGCAGTAGACA